>JACPSI010000016.1 GCA_016193365.1 Ignavibacteriales bacterium | reverse complement strand
TTCAAAGAAAGTATATACGATTTGGTTGTGGAAACATCAACAAACCTGCCACCGGATGTGCGTCGAGCTCTTTCGAATGCAATGGATTTGGAAAAGGAGGGGAACCACGGTGCCTTAAGTCCTGATATCATGCTTTATGAGAATTTTCCGAATTCTTTTAATGCGTCCACAAAAATCGTTTTCTGTCAAGCAAACTCAGTTTGCAGTGTTAAAAATATTTGATTCACTCGGCCGCGAAGTCATGTCACTTTTTGAGGGCAGAGTTGATCCAGGGATACACACCTTTCATTGGCAGCCGGGAGACCTTGCTTCAGGCGTTTATTTTGCTCGTTTGCGTTCAGGAACATTTTCAATGACGCGTCAAATTCTTTATCTTAAGATGGCGGCGGCACCTCACCAGTCGCTCAAGCACCGGCGGCGGAGTTGGGGAAGATAAAGGAAACGGTGTGATATGAATGCTTGAAGGCAAACAGCCGTTAGAGCGATGTTTTTTATGACAACTTGTGGGAGTTATGTGAAAACGAGAACAATTGTGCTGCTTTTTGCCGCGATATGCTCTTCCTGCAAACAGAGTGTCCCAGTTGCAACTGAGCTGCCCACCTTTTCTGGCGTCTCCTTCTCTGTTGGCAATCAATATAACATCCAACATATGCAAGGCAGTATTCCCGGTGGTGTAGCCGACTGGTATCAAATCACCACGATTGTCAGCGATACTATTATAGGACAGGAAAGATTCTATTTGTTCTCTTCCGGTGAGTTGCTTCGCAGCGCTGTGGATTCAGTCGTGCGCTGGGATGGAGCTTCTCAAGTGTGCTGGTATCGTTTCAATGTCGAATCTGGACACATGGTTCTTTTTCAGAACTATCAACTTACAGTTTCGTCTGTTTCGGTAGACTCAGTTTTCGGTGAGCAGCAAAAAGTCATTGAGGTTTCAAATTCGGCCACCGCAGTCGATACTGTTCTCTTCGCCAAATATTCAACAAAATTTGGCGTTCTTCTAGTTCAGAAAACTCTTTCATCCAAAATTTGGCGCACAAGTCTTACTGGCGCAAAATTGGACACAACTTCATACGGTTTTATGTGAAACAAAACACGCTGCCTATCCAGTCGCTCAAGCTGACGGGTGAAAAGGGGTGCAAATCCGCCTCAAAATATAAGTTGATTAATTTTAGCGGCCACCCGCCGCGCCGTGAACGGCACAGTTCGGGTAGTACACACCCCGAGCATTTCTCGCCGCAGCTTAGCTCCAACCGTTAGGCGGGCGCCTCTCCTATGAAAAAGAATAGATGCTTACTTGTTCTCCCTCTCGTAATGTTGCTATCCTGCGATACCGGAGTACCTCCTTCTTCCAGTTCTGGTCGGAAGATCGAGAGAGCTGATTTTTCGAGGATCACAATACGATTAGTTGACTACAACAAAGTCGAAGTCAGTCACCAACTTGGAGCAGATCTCTATAGCAACGAGCTTGTCGCCGTGTCGATCGGGATCAAGGATACGTCGAGCTATGTTGAGCTAGCCCGTTCCTCGTCGATCTTTGACACCAAGGCAGGCGTATATCGTCTGTCATTCTCTCTTATCGCCAAAATGGATTCTTCCAAGTTGAACGTACCTTTGACAACTCGATACCTGCTCTCTGATTCGTCATCAATTGACATCGACACAAGCGTAGTACTCTACACCTATCCGTACGCTTCATCGCAGGTTTTGGTGACCTATTTGATTGGCGCGCATGGGTATTTTCAAGATTTCGATCGGATTGGCAATAAACTCTTCTTCCACCCTACTGGTCCTGAAGGACTCTTTGAATACGATCTATCAACAGCACAGCTCAGGCAACTCTTTTTGTATATCGGTGGAGACCACATGGCCGCTGACTCCAACTTCGTCTTTTGTGAATCAGGTGTATTCTTGTATCGGTACAATCTCATTTCTGACTCAGTTGACTTACGCGCCCAGGTTTTACCGAGCCGCACATCTGGAATCGATACTCACAATGGATATCTGTATGTGGTGGCTGGCTATCCGCCAGTTAGCATAAGAAGATACTCGTACGATGGCGTTTTCCTTGATTCTACGACATTCTCGATCCCTGAGGGTGTGTACTACTTCACCATCGACAACAATACTGCTTATATGACAGTAATCTCTGAACCAACTCGGCTCATGAGGTACAATCTCCAAACCAATACTCTCTTGACCGACGTTATGGGACCAGGTTACGATCTCTTAGGCATCAAAGTATATCAAGGCATGCTGTACTTTTCTGATCTTAATAAGTTCTTTATTGGATATGTTCCGATCCCGGATCTTAAGAATTGAGGGCGCTCACCAGTCTCTCAAGCTGACGGAATTGACGAGGATGAAAATTCAGGGCTAGGGTTCGCAGCTCCCAAAGGGATCCTCAATTCGACGACGACTTAGCTGAGAAACGCTAAGATCGTGTCGAATTGGGATTAGCTCCAACCGTTAGGTGGCAATTCCGAATATCGAGGAGGGCAAGTAATATGAGATACTTGTTGACAGCAACTTTAGTCGTTTTTCTGCAATCATGCAAAGAAGGCCCCAGTGGTCCACCAGGCACAGATGGTTCATCGGATAAACAAATCCGCGTTTTGTTTCCTTCGGCCAGCCTTGGTTCCTCCGATACCGCTGGCTTCATCAGTCCTATCTACACGTATATCGTCAAGTTCAACAAGAACTATTATGTCGATGTCGATTCGATCAAGTTCGCTGCATTTGTTCGATCCTCGAATTCCAATACAACATGCCGACTCGAGGTTTTCAACTTGACTGATAGCAATGTCGTTTCAGGAAGTTTGATCACTACAAACAATACGAGTTATGTTTTGGAGGAATCCCAAAACGCTCTGAGCAGCTTTCCTAACAAGGAAATTACTTTAGCCCTCAAGATCAGAAGTTCGACCCAAGGAACCTTTGTTGAATGCCAACAAGCTGGCATATATCTATATCGGAAATAGCCGACTCACCAGTCGCTCAAGTGTCGGCCGCGGAGTTGGCGAGGTTCGAGAGGTTACAATTTTGTATATGTAGGGAATTCACCTACTGTATAATTAAGAATCACAGGCAGTTGTCAGCTCAAAAAAGTTAGCCGAGATCGGCACAATGGTTCGAGGCTCGTGACCAGAACAAATAAAGTTATTGTGTTCGCTTGCGTCTGCGCGGGTCTGAACTTGTCCAGTTTTGCGCAAGAGCAGTTAGTGCGAGCCTTCATCGATTCCACGCGCAACGTGTGGGTCGTTTCGGCGTCCGGCAATCAGATTCGTATCACGAATGATTCTCGTTATCGAGACGCCTTAATGTCGCCTGATGGCCACACTTTTGTCGCTTTGGTTCTCACGAAAATTGACGCTGGAGAGATTTACGGGAAAATCGAAGTCAGCGATTCCCTTCTTATTTTTCGAGATAGCGTCATTATTCAAAGAATAGACGCAGGAACAGCTTTTATCCGGTCTTGGACTTTTTGGAATGGGAACAAACAAGTTGCAATATATGCCGGTGCACTCCATTTTGCGGGATTCTACGAGCTCATAAATATCGAGAGCGGAGAAACCGTGGCGCGGAGTCAGGATCCGATAACACAGAACTCGCCGCCGTGGGTCCGGGTATTTCGATAGATTCTCATGCAGGAGCAAACAACGAATGATAGAATTAACGAAAAAACAAAAGAAACAAGTCAGGGAACTGATCGAGATTGGACTGACACGCGATTACTTAGACGGCATACAACGCGTGAAGCGAATATGCGACTCTTTCCACGAGAGGAAAACCGATCCCAAGGAATTCTATCACAAACTCTACTCGGCAATTGGTTCTAAGGATCGAGATATAGCGAGGCGATACAATAATCTGACAGACTCAAAATATTTCATAAGGCTGAGTTTGCTGTTGCGAGAAGGCGTTTTATCAAAAGATGAAATCCAAGCGTTAGATGATGAGCTCAGAGAGAAATTATTGTTTTCGAGCAATAGCATCTGAGCAGTGCCGTCGGCTGTGAGACATAATTGCACGATGACATGGATACCAAAGCCTTTCAAGATTATTATCCCGACGTTTTAAGCTATTGTTACGGCTGTGGGCGGCTCAATGAGCACGGACTCCAAATAAAAAGCTATTGGGACGGCGAGGAGTCCGTTTGCAGGTTTACGCCGAAACCACACCACATTGCGGTTCCTGGCTACGTCTACGGCGGCCTGATAGCTTCGCTGATCGATTGTCACGGAACAGGAACTGCAGCCGCGGCGGCTTACCGTGCGGAAAGCCGGGAAATGGACAGCGAACCGCCTTTGCGCTTTCTCACTGCTTCGTTGAAAGTCGAATACCTCAAGCCCACGCCGCTTGGCGTACCACTTGAAGTCAGAGGAAAGGTCAAGGAAGTGAAGGGAAGAAAGGTTGTGGTTGAGATAACCGTCTCAGCCAAAGGAGTCCAGTGCGCGCGGGGCGAAATAGTTGCTGTTCAGGTGCCCGAAAACCTCATTCCGAAGTAACTCAAACTTCGAGTGCTCAAAAAATGACCCACCTCACCTCCCCTTTGAGGGGAGGAAGGATGGGGACTGAATTTTTGCTTGGGCTTCCCAAACACTTGCGTTGCACGACGCTGACTCATTCGCTATCTTTAGCAGGATCTTACCAGCGATTAACCACATCAGGAGGTTTACCATGGACACTCGAATCGAGAAAGATTCTCTGGGCGAAAGGCGCATTCCCAAAGACGCGTACTACGGCGTGCAAACGCAACGTGCCCTCGAGAACTTTCCCATCAGCGGGCTGAAGCCGAAGCCTTCATACGTTGAAGCGACTATTCATATCAAACGCGCCGCTGCCGTCGTTAATAAGAAACTAGGCTTGCTCGACGGCAAAAAGGCGGACGCGATTGTCAAGGCCGCAGATGAAATCCTCAGCGGAAGAATGAGGGACTGGTTTGTCGTCGACGTCTATCAGGCGGGTGCAGGCACGTCCCACAACATGAACTGCAATGAGGTTTTGGCAAACCGCGCCATTGAGATCCTTGGGGGGCAAAAAGGCGACTACAAAATTGTCAGCCCCAACGACGATGTCAACATGGCCCAATCGACGAACGATGTGTGCCCAACAGCAATCAGGATTGGAGCGTTAATGGAAGCGAGGAAACTGCTCCCCTCATTGGAGAATCTAGAAAAGGCATTTCTCAAGAAAGGGAAAGAATTCGACAATATTATAAAGTCGGGGCGCACGCATCTTATGGACGCCGTTCCGGTTCGTCTCGGGCAGGAATTTACGGCCTACGGAGTCAATGTCCGCAAGCATTGGGAAGCCATTGAAGACGCCGCGGAATCATGCAAAGAGCTTGGGATTGGCGGAACGGCGGCAGGAACAGGCCTTAATGCACATCCCAAATTCAGAAAAATGATGGTGGAGCAACTCACGAAGCAGGTTGGGATCAACTTTAGAATGGCGGATGATTACTTTGAGGCGATGCAAAGCCTTCGGCCGATGGTCGAAGTTTCAAACGCTCTGCGGAATTTTGCTCAGGACTTGTCGAGAATTGCGAATGACATTCGGCTGCTGGGATCGGGTCCAAAGACGGGTTTAGCAGAGATTAACCTTCCCGCTGTTCAACCCGGCTCTTCTATCATGCCCGGCAAAGTCAACCCCTCTATTGCAGAAATGGTGAACATGGTGTGCTTCCAGGTCATCGGCTGCGATACGACGGTTCTGATGTCTGCGCAAGCCGGACAGCTGGAATTGAATGTAATGATGCCCGTGGTTGCATTCAATCTTTTGCATGAGGTCGAGATCCTGAAAAACGCTGCGGACGTGTTCCTGAAATATTGCGTCAGCGGGATAACGGCAAATCAAGAACGCTGCCAGTTCTACGCAGAAAACAGCACGAGCATTGTGACTGTGCTAAATCCCCATATCGGTTATATGGCTGGCGCCGAGATCGCAAAAGAGTATCTTAAATCAGGAAAGCCGATTCGGCAGTTGGTGTTGGAGAAGAAGCTCTTAACGGAGCAACAACTGAACAAAGTATTCGATCTGCGCAGGATGACTGAGCCGGGTATCCAAAAGTAAAGTTATTCATGGAAGAATAGAGGTCTTGGCGAGAGCAATAAAAAGCCCTCATCGACGGGCTCGTGAATTTCATTGCTGCAACAGCGATCAATGAAAAGAATGACCTCCGCGGATATGACCTGCCTGGACGCTTTGCACAAAACGAAGCCGTTTCTGATTCTGGTGTCTCATTTTTGACCGCTTTTCCAAGAGCGAATGCTTTTTCGTTAGGAGTCGCTTTTGTTTGAGATCTTCTTTCTGTGTTCCATTGTTCGTTTTCATAAGTCCTCCTTAAAGATGAAATGACAGATGTCATCCGGAAGCACTTGTTGCTGTTCGAAGTGTACTCAGGCAAACTGGGATTGTCAAGAGGAGAGCGTGATGATTGAGAATTGCCGACGTGTCTCTTTTTTTGTATATTGCTTTATGTTGCAGGCGGTTCCCGGTAGATGTTTCTCCCCATTTTCGCAAACATGCTGGCGTAGCTCAGCGGTAGAACAGTCCCGATGCCGCAATCGAGTATGCTGAAGTAGCTCAGTGGTAGAGCAGCGGTTTCGTAAACCGCAGGTCGTGGGTTCAAATCCCACCTTCAGCTCAAAAGCGGCATCGGGATAAACCAGCCCGATCAAAGAATCGGGGCGAGCAGGTCGTGGGTTCTCAGCCGAAGGCTGATCCGCCTCTGGCGGAAAATCCCACCTTCAGCTCAAAGTTACGATAAGGCGGACGCGTAAACCGAGGCCGTCCAAAATGCCAGCCCGCTACGCGTTCTGGCGGGTAGGGCGGGAAGTATTCCCGCCACCGCTGGGGTTGTGAAAATGATTTGAATTCAACAACTTTTAAAATTGCACAACTGGTCAAAAGTTACTTTTTGGACAGCCTCGAGCAGGTCACCGGTACCCTGCCCGACCGAACTGCTTAGTTCGTGCTATCGGTCGTTCGACAGCCCGCCACGCGGTCTGGCGGGACGGGAAATCCGATCGCCAGCTCATCACACCACGGTATTTTGATTGAAAGAAGCCCAAGTTTTTCGTATCCTTTTTACCACTCTCGCTATTCTGCCACTGTTTGACCCGAAAGGAAGCGCATGAACGAAGGAAAAATTGTCCAGGTTATAGGCCCTGTTGTGGATATTGACTTCTCAGGAGGAGCTCTTCCAGCCATTTTGAATGCCGTCAGGATTCCCCGGACAAATGTGGAGGGTGTCAAGGAAGACCTCATTTGCGAAGTACAACAACAGCTCGGAGAAGATCGAGTCCGGACCGTTGCCATGGACGCCACTGACGGTCTTGTGCGCGGCACCATGGCTTACGACACAGGAAGTCCGATCACGGTTCCTGTCGGGCCAAAAGTCCTTGGAAGATTGATCAATGTCATTGGCCACGCCATTGACGGGCTTGGACAGCTTGAAGCAAAGAAAATGTACCCTATCCACAGGCCGGCACCGACGTTCGAACAGCTCTCGACGAAGAAAGAGATGTTTGAAACCGGGATCAAAGTTGTGGACTTGCTCGAACCGTACACAAAAGGTGGAAAAACGGGTTTGTTCGGCGGTGCGGGTGTGGGCAAAACAGTCTTGATTCAAGAACTTATTCACAACATCGCAAAACATCACGGCGGTTACTCTGTTTTCGGCGGTGTTGGCGAACGCACGCGCGAAGGCAACGACTTGTGGCTTGAAATGAAGGAATCCGGCGTGTTGGACAAGACTGCGCTGGTGTTCGGACAAATGAACGAGCCTCCTGGCGCTCGCCAACGCGTTGGGCTCACGGCGCTCACCATGGCCGAGTATTTTCGCGACGAAGAGGGCAAGGATGTTTTGCTGTTCATCGACAATATTTTCCGGTTTGTCCAGGCCGGTTCCGAGGTTTCCGCCTTGTTGGGACGCATGCCGTCCGCGGTCGGATATCAGCCGACACTCGGCACGGAAATGGGCGAGTTGCAGGAACGCATCACGTCGACGAAGAAGGGGTCGATCACATCCGTGCAAGCAATTTACGTCCCCGCCGACGACCTCACGGACCCCGCCCCCGCAACGACCTTCAGCCATCTCGATGCAACAACTGTGTTGAGCCGTCAGATTGTGGAGAAAGGCATTTATCCCGCTGTCGACCCGCTTGATTCGACTTCAAGAATCCTCGAGCCAGGGGTTGTTGGTGAAGAACATTATGCGGTTGCGAAGCGCGTGAAAGAAATCTTGCAGACGTACAAAGACCTTCAGGACATTATCAACATTCTGGGTATGGATGAGTTGTCTGAACAGGACAAGATCACGGTCGCGCGGGCACGAAAAATTGAAAAATTCCTTTCGCAACCCTTTTTTGTGGCGGAACAATTCACAGGTACACCAGGGCGATATGTGAAACTGGAGGATACTATTCGCGGCTTCAAAGGCATCATTGAAGGTGAATACGATACCATCCCGGAAAATGCGTTTTACATGGTCGGTACAATTGAGGACGTCCTCGAGCAAGCGAAGAAACTCCAGGCGGCGTAACGATGGCTGAGAAATTGTTTCAACTGGAGATTGTGACGCCGAAGAAAACGGTCTTCAGTGAGAAAGTCGAGAGTTTCAGCGCTCCCGGTATGGTGGGCGGCTTTCAGGTTCTCAAAAGTCATGCACCTTTGTTGTCCTCGGTTAAGGTTGGAGAGGTAAAGATCCTGGACTCCAACGGCAAAGAATGGCGTTATGCGACATCGGGCGGTTTTGTGGAAGTGCGTGACAACAAGGTAGTGATGCTCGCAGAAACGGCCGAGCGAGCCGACGAAATCGACGCCAAGAGAGCCGGCGCATCGCTTGAACGGGCGCAAAAAAGGATTGCAGAGAAAAAAATCGATACCGACATCGAACGAGCGCGCATTGCGCTCCAGCGCGCCACGAATCGGTTGAAGGTCGCGCAGCATGTTTGAGGTGAGCCCACTGAATTTCAGTGGGTTTCGTGTTTCATGATGTCTCGTTGACAATCAGAACCAGAACCCCTATATTCAAACCAGTTTTCTGACATGGCGGAGACACATGCTCGAAACGTCCCTCTTGCCTCATTGTGAAACCTACCCGCTCCACCATTGCTGAAGTAAGCCTCCGTGCGATCGCACAAAATTTTTCCGAAATTAGAAAGCGCGTGGGAAAAAGCACGAAGGTTATGGCTGTGGTCAAAGCCAACGCATACGGCCATGGGGATACGGAGGTCGGTTCGTTTCTGGAAAAACAAAAGGCAGATTATTTTGGCGTGGCGTTTGCTGAAGAAGGTCTCCGGCTTCGGAAGTCCGGGATTCGAAAACCAATTCTTGTATTCACACTGGCAGCAAAATCCCAGCTTTCGCTGTACACGGATTCCAAACTGGAAGCCACAGTGGCTTCCATGTATGATGTTCAATTGCTTGGCGCCCAGGCCTCAAAAGTCAAACGTACGATTCCTGTTCATCTGAAAATCGAAACGGGAATGAACCGAATCGGTGCAAGGCGTCAGGATATTAAAGAGATCGCAAGGGTGTTGGGCAGGGAGCGACGGCTTGAGGTGAAAGGAGCTTTTACTCACCTGGCCACTGCGGAGGAAAAGGACACAACATTTGCGAGGCAACAGCTTTCGGAGTTTCAAAAAACTCTCGAAGAGGTTAAGAAGATTGGTTTTGAGCCCGAGATTGTTCATTGCGCAAATAGCGCAGCAATTCAGCAATTTCCAGAAAGTTATTACTCAATGGTGAGGCCGGGAATAACGTTGTACGGGTATTATCCCTCAAGGACGATGGAGCAAACCATGGCTCTCACGCCAGCTATGAGCATTAAAACAACAGTTTCATTGGTAAAGTGGGTCAATGCGGGAGAGAGCGTCAGCTATGGAAGGCGGTTCATAGCCCAGCGCAAAATAAGAATTGCCACATTGCCCATTGGATATGCAGATGGTTATTCGCGGCTGCTCTCAAACAAATGCTACGCACTGATCCAGGGACAAAGATTTCCGGTAGTGGGCACCATCTGCATGGACCAGCTTATGGTCGATGTCGGAAACGCAGACGTAAGAGTGGGCGATGAAGCGGTTTTGATCGGGAAGCAGGGGGAGTACCGCATCACGGCATGGGATTTGGCAGAGAGGATAGGGACTGTCCCATACGAGGTTCTGTGCAGCATTTCCGCCCGCGTCCCAAGAGTGTATGTGAAATCATGAGCCGCTCGCAGCAATATATCGTATCGCTTTTCGACCACTTGCCAAAAACGTCGCTCCCCAACACAAGCCAGCAGACATTTGACCAAATCAAGAACAAGATCGAATCTTCGCCCGACGTCGTGGAGGAGTTGAAAACGCTCTACAAGGTGAACAACATGTCGGACGTCGCCTTAAGTTTGTTGTGGATCGCAGAAAAAGTCGAGAACGACCCGTCGAGGCTTGACCCGACGACAGACGAAGAGGCTCTTGTTTTTTCAATGCTCCAAAATGCTCTGGCTAGTGGCGAGATAAACCAAGCTCCTTCGTTTAGTTTTGAGACGCCACCAGAGCCGACGCCGTCACCTGAAATCTCTGCTGAGAGTCCGCCTGAACCAGCGGCTTTCGACTTTCCGTCTGCAGGGGCAGAAAGCGAAACTGTGAGTGCTTTTGATGATGTGCCAACAGCAGCAGAAACCGCGGCCGCGGAATCGCCTCAGTCAGAATCCAATTCAGCGTTTGATGTTTTCAATGCCCCACCACAGGAAGAGGCTCCAATAACAACAGATTTTGGAACTCCAGCATCGGAGGTTGTTCCCGAGCCTGTTCCCGCACCAGAGACTTTAGCAACTCCTGAACCTTCTATGGAGGCACCTCCTCAGCCCGAGCCAGTCGTTTCGACTGAACCTCCTCCGCTCGAGGCTGATATTGTACTAACGTCCGACGCTTCGCCAGCGGTTGCGGCGGGCGATGAGGTCCAGCATGCTGCGCTGTTTGAAAAATTCATCGAGGCGCTTCAAGGCGGCGCTGACGATAGAATGGCATTGTTTGACCAGCTTGTGCAGGTTTCTACTGCCGCAGCCACGGGCGCGGGTGGCGACGATTACAAGGAGTATTCACAGCTCCTCATCGACCTTCTGAAATCCCTCAACGATAATCAAATGCTTGACGACATACGTGCGATGAACATGCTGTCGACCGCGTTCGACCCGTTCTCGCAATGGGCAAAAGCCGATGCCGCCGGTCGTGAAGGCCTTCTCTTTCAAGGGATAGAAACCTTGAAAGGGTTCAAAGCATTATTTGAGTAAACCCCGGAATGAGCCACATCTACGCTGTGATTATGGCCGGAGGAGTTGGCTCCCGTTTTTGGCCCCGTAGCCGCGAACGCTCTCCGAAACAACTCATTGAGATCTTCGGGTCAGGAACAATGATCCAGAATACGGTGAATCGTATTCAGTCGTTGGTCCCCGCAATGAATACCTTCGTGGTAACAAACAGGCTTCAGGAAGAGGCTATCTATCGTCAGTTGCCATTCCTGCCGAAAGAGAATGTTTTGGTCGAGCCCGTGGGACGAAATACGGCTCCCTGCATTGGCCTCGCCGCCCTGTGGGTCAGGCAGATCGACCCGGACGGTGTTATGCTTGTGCTTCCTGCCGACCATTTGATAACCAAGCCGGATGAATTCCTGCGGATCGTGCAGCTGGCCGCAAAAATTGCACAGGAAACAGAGAGCCTTCTCACCATCGGCATCAAACCCACACATCCAGAGACAGGATACGGCTATATTCAATTCGACGACGAAGAACATGCGCACAACACCTATCATAGAGACGGTGTTTACAGAGTAAAGACGTTTGCGGAAAAACCGAATATCGAGACAGCGCAAAAATTTCTCCAGAGTGGAGATTTTCTTTGGAATAGCGGAATGTTTGTTTGGAAAGCAAGCTCCATCCTGAAGGAAATTCAGGTTCACATGCCCGATTTGCATGAACAACTTGTGGCATTGGAGCCAAAACTGCGGACGCCCGAATATTCCTCATCTCTGGAACATGTATACGGCATTATTCGCAGCATTTCCATAGACTACGGCATCATGGAAAAGGCGGGGAATGTCTTCGTTGTCTTGGGCGACTTTGGATGGAGCGACGTGGGATCCTGGGACGAAGTGTTTCGTCTTACCAACCCTGACCAGGATGGCAACGCCATCAAAGGGCACGCCCTGTTGAAGGACGCAAAAGCGAATTACATCGACGCCGGGTCGAAATTTGTTGGCGTCATCGGGGTCGAAGATCTCATTATTATTTCGACCGACGACGCTGTCTTAATTTGCAAGAAAGGCAGGTCGCAGGACGTGAAGGAGATTGTCGATTACCTCCGACGGAAACAGATGAATGAGTATTTGTAGGAGAGGCGTGTGGAGTGTTGCAGTCCGCCTGACTGCCGTCGTGTGTATTGGATGCTCTTCATCCCCGCGCTTTGTCGAGAAAGAAAAAACAGGCGGGAAAACGGAGAGCAATTCTTCACCGACCCCAAGTCCCGAGCCCGAAAAATCCGTCAGGTCCTCCACTGGAAAAATTCTACTGACGCTCGAGGGTGTAGCTTCTTACTACGCACATGATTTCCACGGAAAGCTGACTTCGAACGGGGAGACGTTCGACATGAATGCCCTGACCGCAGCCCACCGAACGTTTCCGTTTGGTACCAAAATCCGAGTCACGAATCTCGAAAACAACCTCGCTGTGATGGTACGCGTGAATGACCGCGGGCCGTTCAAAGAAGGCCGCATGATTGACCTGTCACTCGGCGCCGCCAAAGAAATCAATCTCGTGAAAACAGGGACAGCGCGCGTAAAACTGGAAGTGTTGGAGTGGGGTGACGGGAAGTAATGGCAAAAACTCTAGTTACAGAAAAGGACGTCCTGGATGCCGTGAAAAAGGGCGCTCGGTTTCTTTCAGTGGCGCCGGGTGCAATCATTACTCCTTCTGCACAGGATGTTGCGCTCCAGCACAGGATTGAAATCCTTCAGGGCACTCGCTCACCTCAAGCGATCTCTGCCTCCGGTGTTGAATCAGTGACAGTTCAGCCGCCGAAGGAAAAGCGCTCGCCAAATGCTTCGACTGTTGTTGCATTAGGGGCTGACCACGGAGGATTTCAGCTTAAGGAGACCCTCAAAGCATATCTTTCCGAGCTGGGATATAGCGTTGCCGATGTGGGCACTCACTCTGAGCAGGCATGCGATTACCCTGACTTCGCATATGCTGTCGCGTCGCTGGTAACGAGGGGAGAAGCGGATAAGGGTATCATGATTGATGCGGTGGGAGCAGCCTCCGCGATTGTTGCGAACAAAGTTCCAGCAATTCGAGCGGTGAACGCGTCGAACGAATTCACGGCACGCAGCAGCCGTGAGCATAATGACGCTAACGTCCTCACTCTCGGCGGAAGAGTGTTGGGAGTTGAAGCGGCAAAAGCCATCGTGAAAATATGGCTTGAGACATGGTTTGGCGGTGGAAGACATCAGGCCAGAGTCCAAAAAATAACCGACATCGAAGAAAAGTTCAGTAAGAAATAGGGTCCGATAACAATTGAAGATGCGCTCGCTCATGGCCGCGTTGTATGCGCGGCCTTCTTGTTTTCACGGACGATGAAGCTAAAAGTTAAAGTCAAGCCGTATTCCTCGCGGGAGCGAGTTGATCAGCTTGCGGATGGCTCGTTGGTCATACACGTGAACGCACCTCCAGCCGAGGGCAAGGCAAATGAAAGAGTTATCGAGGTCCTGGCGGAGTATTTCAAACGCCCAAAAAGAAACGTCATCATTCGCTCAGGATTCAAGGGAAGACATAAGATTGTTGAGATTATGTAGGATGATGGTTTCAAGGTTGATTTTGTTAATCCCTGTTACAGGGCTTTTTCCTGCGAGGGGATTAGCTCAAGACTCTCTCCATTCCGAGGTCAGTGAACCCGGAGTCGTCCACACGCGCTACTGGAAAACCGGTCCACGATGATAGTCGTATGAGGAAAAGTCGTGAACTTGCCGTCCAACAAAACCGTGGAAGGACCCGTCGCAAATTCTCTGATGGTGATCAGCTCAAGACTACAATATCAAAGGAGGCCAATATGAATTTCAGAAGGTCGTTGTTGATTGTTGTTGTGATGGCTTTGGCTTCTCGTGCTGGAACGCAGGAACTGAAGAATCCTTTGCCCTCTCTCAGGGAGCAGGCAAGAATCCAACAAGAATGGCTGAAGATTCGGCTTGACACTATTTTGCCGAAACTGATGCGTGAGAACGGCGTGGAAATGTGGGTTGTGCCGATGCGGGAGTACAACGAAGACCCGGTTTTTTCGTCCCTTGTTTCCGCAACGACATTTTTCGTGCGCAGGCGGACGATCTATGTGTTCTTTGACCGCGGTCCTGAAAAGGGTGTCGAACGTCTCGCGCTCGGAGGGAGCTCTCAAGGGGGACTTTTTACGGCTTATCGAGATACGACTCTGGGAAACGCAGAGTTATGGGGGACAGACCAATGGAAATTGTTGACGAAGGTTGTCAAGGAACGAAATCCAAAGTCTATTTCCGTGAACATTTCACACACTCATGCTTTTTCTGATGGATTAAGCACCGGAGAATGGGAACAGTTGCAAGAGGCAATGGGCGTTGAATTCACAAAAAGAGTCGTACGCGTGGAAAGGCTTCCCCTGGACTTCATCGCGATCCGAATTCCGGAAATGATGCCGTACTATCGCCAAATGATGGAAACAGTGCACGCTATTATCTCCGAAGCATTTTCGAACAAGGTCATTGTGCCTGGCAAAACAACAACACAGGATGTCGTATGGTGGATGAGACAGAAAACCCAGGACCTGGGCTTTGGGACTTGGTTTCAAACGAGTGTTGATGTTCAGCGCATAGGCGTCGATATGACGGGCGTTGCGGATCCAATCATCGAACGAGGGGATGTTCTTCACTGCGATTTTGGCATTGTTGCAATGAGGCTCCATACCGACACTCAGCACATGGGATATGTTCTGCGCGAGGGTGACCGTGACGTTCCTGAAGGTCTTAAGATGGCTCTTGCAAACAGTAATCGCTTGCAGAATATTCTGCTTGACAACATGAAGGTTGGACTGACTGGCAATGAAATCCTGGTGAGAGCTCTTGCTGAGATGAAAAAGCAAGGCATCAATGGAACCGTGTATACACATCCAATAGGTGAACATGGTCATGGAGCCGGTCCCCTCATTGGCCTTTGGGACAGGCAAAAAGGCGTTTCTGGCAGGGGAGACGTGCCATTATTGCAGAACACATGGCACTCGATTGAGCTTCAGGCAACTACGGCCGTATCAGAGTGGAATGGACAATCTGTGAGGTCGGCACAGGAGGAGGAAGCATACATTTCTGCGGATGGTTCCGTCGCGTGGGTGTTGAGTAGACAAACAGCCTTTCATTTGGTTCATTAATTGGCAGTCAAACTCTCGAAAATCGACGTTTTTCGAGGGCTTAGGGCTAATGGCTTTTTTTTCCATTGACAAAGGCCGCTAAACTTCATATTTTGTTGCTACGAAAGAGCTTCAGCCATTCAATTTATGAGAGGCTTAAGTAACGAATGTTTCACGAGTGAAGGGAATCAAATATGGCAGTTATTGAAACTCACGTTTCAAGAAAACTCGCCTCCCGCATGTCACTATTGGTTCTATTTGCTTTTGTTGTCTCTACGCTGTTTGCGTGTTACAAACCCCCCTCGTCAGTCAGTCTCGTAAGCAAGAAATCGCTTTCCCCAAACCTCTCTTCGACACAAGTGTCGCTGGACGACGCAAGTTCCTGGAGGGAGCCTCCTCTGACACCCTCAAAATACAAGGGAATCGTGCAAAAGTACGCCAATAAGTATGACCTTGATTGGCTCCTGGTGCTATCGGTAATGAAGCAGGAGTCACAATTCAAGCCAAATGCTGTGAGCAAAGTTGGTGCATATGGACTCATGCAAATCATGCCTGTCACCCAGGCGGAGTTGTCCGGCAAACTCGGTGTCAGGGAAGCCAGGACACCCTACAACAATATCAAGGCGGGGACATTTCACCTTCGAAGCCTCTACCGGATTTTTAGAGATGCCAGCCAAGAGGATCGTATTAGGCTTAGCTTGGCGGCCTATAATGCCGGTCTCGGGAGAATACTTGATGCGCGCCAGATCGTAGCGTACTTGGGTCAGGACCCGAACGATTGGAAATCCGTCAGGAAAGCCCTTCCGCTGCTCTCCAAGCGCTATTACACGCTTCATACGAGCGTTTGGGAAGATAGCAAGCCTCCAAGCGGATATTTCCGTAATTGGAAGCAAACAACAAGATACGTCGATAGGGTACTTGAGCACTACGATGAGTTTTCATTGGCCTACAACTAGACATGCCATGATATATCAAGCAGAATCAGTGTCAGCTTCAACGGATACGCAAACAAAATTCGGCTTGACATTGAAAATTAACGTGGTTATATTCGGGGCGATTATTTGACTCGATTTCGGTTAATCGAGCTTCAAATTCTTGTTAAAAAGGACATTCTTCTTCGCTGTGATTGCCATTTCGCTTGGCGTCTCAGTTGCTAATGGTCAGTTGAGGGAAGGGGCTTGGGGAATCAAGGCAAATCTTCTTGGATCTTTCTCTAATCTTGGAATTGCGTATTGCCGTCAACCCGATATACGATTGGGAGTGGATTTGGGATTCTCCTCGTCGCAGAAGGGAGTGGATTCAAGTTCAAGGTTTTTTGTTGGCATTACGCCTTGGTGTTACCTCGGCTCGAGCGAAAACGTTTCAGCATTTGCCGGCGGCTTGATTGGGCTATCGTCGCTGTCGAACGGCGGCAGCCAGTCCGGTTTTACTCTGGAGGGGCATTTCGGCGCGGAGTACTGGTTTAGCCAAAAGTTTTCGTGGAACGGTTATATGGCGGTCGACCTGACAAGTTATTCTGGCGGTAACGGTTCTCAATTTGGAACGTTCACATCGACGGGGTTGACCCGGTTTTTAGAGGAGCGTTGAAGGACGAGCACGGCGTTGATTGACATTCCGTTTTTCGTTCCGTACTTTAGCCGTGGTTTTTGGGAGGGTAATTTCCGGTTGTGATTTCATTTCACTCACACAAACCAATCTTAAGGAGGGTTCTTAGTATGAAAAAGCTGTTCGTGGTTATGCTTGCAGTTGTTTTGGCATCCTCAATATCGTTTGCTCAAGATATGCCGACCCAGGGATCAAAAGCCCTCTTCGGATATTATAACGGCGGAGCTGGGCTTGGTGTGAGGTACTGGCTGTCTCCCAATATGGTCTTAGTGCCGGCGGTGAATTTTGCTATTGATAACACAACAACGAAAGCGACAGTAACGGGGATGAGCGACAGAACCGATAATTCTACAACCATTGGGATTTCCGTAGGAGTGGAAATGCACACAATGGTATCATCAGTCAGCCCCTACTTCTTAGGTGGACTCGACTTTACCACCATGTCAACAACAACCAAATATTCGGTTACTTCTCCACCAGCAAATGGCGACGTAGTAGAGGATTCCTTTAGTTCAAACCCATTCTCTCTTTATGGTGGGTTGGGTTTTGAGGCATTCATTGCAAAGGGTGTTAGTGCGGGGCTTGAAGGACGCGTCGGGATTGCTTTTGGAGGTGGAAAGAGTACGAGAAAGACCCAAGGGGCCACGGACCAGACTAGCGAAAACTCAACATTTGGCCTGAGCTTATCCACAACAGCTGTTTGGTTGTCGATTTATTTCTAATGTTTTTTGGGCTTTCACAAAATCAAGGAGAGGTTCCCTCTTCTTATTTTTTCTTAGTCGTTGACAATGTAGTTCTCTCTCTGTATCTTTTGTCGGTTTTGTTGGCTGAAAAACAGAAAACAATCAATTAACTCACCACAATCAGGAGGTCGCTATGAAGAAAGTTGTTATGTTGGTAGCCGTGATGTTGGTGGCGAGTGGGGTCGTCTACTCACAGGCGTTCAAAGTTACGTCGGTTGGCGGAAATCTTGGAGTCCATGGCTTGTTAGGACCCGAAGGGGCGACGGAAGTTGTCTCCAAAGGTGGAGCTGGAATGGGATTCGGTCCTTTCTTGGGAGTGGGTGGCAGGCTCCGAGCCTCAATGGCCTCAATGCCGAAAATTCGCTGGGCAGCGGGCGTTCGGTATGATATTTTTCAGGGTGCTGGCGGAACGCCGGAAACAAAGATCACACAAGGAATCCTCGGAATCGGTCTTGGAGCAGAATACCCGTTAAAGGCGATGAAGATGGGTGCCAAGGAAATGTGGCCCTATGTTGGCGGCGAGATTCAAGTAAACGTCTATCCAGCGGCAACAATTGATCCCGCAATCGCGGGGTACACGCCGAATTCGGGAACCCGGATCGGTATTGGTCTGGGCGGTGGTGTTGAATATCCTCTCACGCCAAAGATGAACCTGGATGTTGGGCTGAAGCTCAGCATTGCCAACCTCCTTGGCAAAGGTAGCACAGCGACTGATGCGCTTTATCAAAGCTCGGTCACGAGTACCTCCATTGAGGAAGGGACATGGATGCATCTCTCCCTGACGATCGGTGTGAACTGGTCGCTGGGCAGCATGATGAGCGGCGAAGGAATGTAAAAAAACCAGCTTCTTGATTCAAAAAGAGAGGGCGGCGACGCTCTCTCTTTTTTTTGCCCATGCCGCTCGAAGGTTGATTTCAATGAGAATTGCAATGTTCCTGATGATGGGCGGTATTGCCTACGCGCAGGAATTCAGGCTCGCCTCGATCGGAGACTATGGCAGTTTTAACGGGCTCCTGGCTCCAGCGAGCGCCACTGAGCACGTATCCCGCGGAGGTGCCGGTATGGGATTCGGGCCGTTCCCCGGAATTGCCGGGAAAGCGAGGATACCCTGGACAAGGCGGCGAACACTCTCTGGACAGGACGCCAGAGTTATGACATTTTTCAAGGCATGGGCGTAGCCCAGAGTGCTATGTAAAGACCTTGTTGGCGTTTGGACCAGGCGTTGAGTACAACCTCACGCCGACAACCCGCGAAGTCTCCGATTAATGGCCATATGCCGGCTGGGAGGCTCTCCAGCATTATTTTCCTTTCCCCGCCATTCAAGGATTCGCTGATTCGCTAAGAGCGAATTCGTGAACAAGGATTGGGCACACACTTGGCCTGGGCTTGGAGTTTCAGTTTAATAGAACCTCACGATGATCGGTGGATTGAATCTCTCGATGGCCTACGTTCTTAGCAGGCAGAGTTTCTCTAATGATGTTCTTCCATATCTTGACTCAGCGCCTGCGGTATTGATGAAAGAAGGCTCGTGGACTCAGTTGTCGCTTATTGTGGGATTACAGTATCCCATTGTCGGCTCATCAAGTCAGAGAAAGTAAGAAACATCTCAACTTAATTTCGCCCGAAGGTGGGTCGTTTCTCACCGTCTTCAATTCTTGCCTGTTGTTTCACCCTCAATTTTTCCGTAATTTTGAACTGTGCGAATTTCCTCCCACCTCGAAGGAAAACCCAGATGCCATTGTGGAATTTTCGGCATCTATGGACACCCCGAAGCAGCGGTGATGTCATATTATGGGCTTCATGCCCTTCAGCACCGTGGGCAGGAAGCCACGGGAATCGTCTCGAGCGAATACGTCGAGGACAAGAGCAAATGGCGCTTTAACATTCACAAGGGCGTCGGTCTCGTTTCGGACGTTTTCCGCGATGAAAAACTGTTGAAGAGTCACCTCAAGGGCTCCGCCGCCATCGGCCATAACCGCTATTCTACTACCGGATCCGCAGACAACAAATCGAATATCCAGCCATTTACTGTCAACTACAAAGCGGGCAACCTCGCCCTCAGCCACAACGGCAACCTCACAAATTTTCGTTCCCTCCGGGCAAAACTTCAGGATGAAGGCACAATTTTTCAGTCGACATCCGACAGTGAAATCATCCTTCATCTGGCCGCTCGCAGCAAACAGGCTTCACAGATTCTGCAGATCAAAGAGGCACTGGATTTCGTGGAGGGCGCTTATTCCCTTGTCATCTTGACAGATGAAAGCCTCATCGTCGCAAGAGATCCCAACGGTTTTCGCCCCCTTGCGCTCGGCAAACTCGGAAAAGCATTTGTCGCTGCATCCGAAACATGCGCGTTCGACCTTATCGGGGCTGAATACGTACGTGATGTGAAACCGGGAGAAATCGTCGTTATCGACGAAGATGCCTTGAAATCCGGTAAGCCAAAATCGTATTGGGTGGATCGCAAAGTTGAGCGGCCGAGCCACTGCATTTTCGAGTATGTCTATTTTTCAAGGCCGGACAGCAAGGTGTACGGAGAGAATGTCGACAAGGTGAGGCGAAAACTCGGGAAACTTCTCGCGCAGGAATCTCCCGTGAAATCAAAAGATGGAGAAGATGTCGTCGTGATCAGCGTTCCCGATTCCAGCAATACGGCCACATTGGGGTTTGTCACAGAAAGCCGCAAACATGGTGAAAACATTGAACTCGAAATAGGCCTCATTCGCAGCCATTATGTGGGAAGGACGTTTATCCAGCCCGACCAGAGCAATAGAGAACTCAAGGTTAAAACGAAGTTCAATACGGTTAAAGGTGTGCTCAAGGATAAAAAAGTCGTCATTGTGGACGATTCGATTGTCCGTGGAACGACATCGAAGCAGCTCGTGAAGCTCATTCGGGAGGCAAAACCGAAGGAAGTCCATTTTCGCGTGACGTCGCCCCCCATCAAGCACCCATGTCATTACGGGATGGATTTCCCCAGCAAAGACGAATTGATTGCAAATCGCTGTGACGGGGATGAGAAGAAAATCGGTAAAGAACTTGGCGTCGACAGCCTGCGTTATCTTTCGATGGAAAAACTTCTCGAAGCGGCTCCGAAGAAAAACGGAGCAAGCTACTGCACGGCATGTTTCAGCGGAAACTATCCCGTCAGCGTTGACACCGGTGCATCCAAGAATGCCAACGATGACTGATGGAACGCATTTGGACGCTCTCGACCGTACTCAGCTTCAGCCGTATCGTCCTCATCGCACCGGTCGCGTATTGTCTGCTGAACGAATTCCCCAATAACAGGTTGTGGGCTGGAGCGTTTTTTCTTGCAGGCGTTGCAACAGATTTTCTCGATGGCTACCTTGCACGGCGATTGCACCAGGTAACGGACTTTGGGAAGATCATCGACCCGGTTGCAGATAAAATCGCCGTCGCCGGAGTCGCCATCGTCCTGTTCCTGATGGAGAGCGTGCCTCTCTGGTATCTCGTCCTTATGATTCTGCGTGATGTCCTGATCTTTGTTGGCGGGGTCTACATCAAACGAACAAAGAACATTGTCGCGCAATCGAATTTACCGGGTAAGGTTGCAGTGAATCTTATTGCCTTATTCCTCATCCTGTCGTTCACAAATATTGAATCTCTGGAAACATTTCGTCTGTTTGTTCTGTGGTCAAGCGTTGCGATGATGCTTTTTTCTCTCGTTGTGTACGCTCAAAGACTCTTTATCGGCCGTAATATTGTGAGTGTGAATGGGTGATGGGACTTCTCGGCACCATACGAAAATTCACCGAGGGCTTGGCAAAAACCCGCGATTCAATCCTTGGCAAGGTCGACCGTATTGTCAACGCGAAAAGCAAGATTGACCGCGACGTGCTCGAACAGCTCGAAGAGGTCCTTCTGGGGGCCGATGTCGGCAGCCAGACAACTGAGATTCTCATGCAGAACATCGAACGAAGAGTGAAAGAAGAAAAGTACGAGGATTCGACCGCGCTCCACGTGCTTTTGCGCGACGAAATTGCGAAATTGCTGCACGTGAACGGAGATGAGAAAGCAAATGGCATTCTGCTGCCCGAAGGGAAACGACCTTATGTCATCCTCGTGGTCGGCGTTAATGGAGTGGGGAAAACGACAACAATCGGAAAGCTTGCGTACAATTACCGTCAGGCGGGATACCGCGTGGTCATCGGTGCGGCGGACACATTCCGCGCTGCTGCGAATGAACAGCTCGAACTCTGGGCGCAGCGCGCCGGTGCGGAAATCATTCAACAGGCTCCCGGTGCCGACCCCGCAGCGGTGGCGTACGATACCGTGAGCTCTGCCGTCGCCAAAAACACTGACGTGGTAATCATCGATACCGCTGGACGCCTGCACACCAAGGTGAACCTCATGGAGGAACTGAGAAAAATCAGGCGTGTCGTCGAGAAACGAATGCCGGGTGCCCCGCACGAAGTGCTCCTCGTGCTCGACGCAGGTACGGGGCAAAACGGAATCCAACAGGCCCGCCAGTTTACGTCGGCTGTTCAGGTCACAGGGCTCGTGCTGACAAAGCTCGACGGTACGGCAAAGGGCGGAATTGTTCTGGCCATCAGTCACGAAATGCAGGTCCCTGTGAAATATATCGGGATCGGAGAATCCATCGACGACCTCCAGCCCTTCGACAGAAAAGCGTTTGTCGATGCATTATTCAACATTGAGCATCTTCAGAACTGAACATGCAGCTCTCATTTTATCGATACAACTTGCAACTCAAGCATCCGTTCACCATCGCCCGCGGGACAAGGACCGTCGAGCCAGTCGTGATTGTGAAACTTGAGCACGGCGACATCACCGGCTACGGAGAAGCTGCGCCGTCAAGTCGGTACGGAGAGAATGAAAATACTGTTGAGGCTTTTCTGCGAAAAATAGATTTGATGAACTTTACCGACCCCTTCCAGCTCGAGTCCATTCTGGACTACGCGGACAGAATTGCAGCGGGCAACTACTCGGCCAAAGCAGCCCTTGACATTGCACTTCACGACTGGCTCGGGAAAGCCATGAATGTCCCGCTTTACAAGTATTGGGGACTCGACAAAAACAAAACGCCTCTCACGTCGTTTACCATTGGTATCGACACGCCGGATGTCATCGAGAAAAAAGTCCGTGAGGCGGAAGAGTATCCGCTTCTGAAAATAAAGCTTGGCGGCGACAACGACGAAGAGATCATGCGGACGATACGGCAGGTGACAAAAAAGACGCTGAGAGTCGACGCAAACGAAGGATGGAAAACAAAGGAAATTGCATTACAAAAGATCCAACTGATGAATTCCTACGACGGCATCAACATCAAACTCATGAAATGTACTGGGTTGAGGGAAGCGATGAGGATGGTGGCTACAGCCAGAGCGTGCGGAATGAAAATCATGGTTGGGTGCATGATTGAAACCTCCGTTGCCATCTCAGCCGCTGCACAATTTTCGCCGTTAATTGATTATGCCGACCTTGACGGCAGCGTGCTTACCACAAATGACCCGTTCGAAGGCGTAACAATTCTGAACGGAAAACTTGAACTGCCGGACCGCCCTGGAATCGGTGTAAAACCAAAGGATTAGGCCGCTTGGGAGCAAAGATTCATATTATGCAACCCGAACTGGCGAATCGTATTGCCGCCGGTGAAGTGGTGCAACGTCCTTCTTCAGCAGTGAAGGAGCTTGTCGAAAACAGCCTTGACGCCGGGGCTCCGAAAATTACCGTCATTGTGAAAGACGCGGGGCGATCCCTTATCCAGGTGGTCGACAACGGCGACGGGATGGCAGAAGATGATGCCTTGCTGGCTTTCCGCCGTCATGCGACAAGCAAGATATCGTCTGCGCAGGATTTGGAGAACATTCGCACTCTCGGCTTCCGCGGTGAAGCTCTCGCGTCCATTTCCGCCGTGGCGCAAGTGGAGCTGAAAACCAGAATCGCAGCCGACGACGTGGGTACATTGCTGAGGATTGAAGGGGACACGGTCAAAGAGCATTCCAAGACGGCTTTGGAACGCGGTACAACAATTATTGTCCGTAATCTTTTCTATAACACGCCTGCCCGTCGACAGTTTCTCAAAACAGACCACACCGAGCTCAAAAGCATCACCGATGTCGTAACAAGGATGGCAATTGCGTATCCCGAGGTTGAATGGCTCTACACGAGCAACGACGAGGTTTTGCTCGACCTGAGGAAAAAATCGATGGAAGGTCGGGTCGCAGATGTCTTCGGAGAGCGTCAATTTGAATCCCTCATCAGATTCAACGAGAAAACCGAGTTTATGTCTGTTGAAGGCTTTATCTGCAAACCCGATTTTGCCCGAAAAAGCAGGGTGGACCAGTTTCTGTATCTCAACAGGCGGTCGATTGTCAGCCGCATGATCCAGCACGCGGTTTTTCAGGCTTATGAGCATTTGCTGGAAAAGGGGTCATTCCCGTTTTTTATTCTGAACCTTACAATCGACCCGCGCAAAGTTGACGTCAACGTTCACCCTTCAAAGTTGGAAGTGAAATTCGAAAACGAATCGAATGTTTATCGATTTGTCCTCTCCGTTGTGAGGAGGGTGTTGGCAGAGCACGACCTCTTTCCTGCCGTGGCGTTCACATCCGGAGAAGCTACGAGTCGGAGAGACGAGCCTCTCAGATTTGAGCGGGGAAATATTCCTATGACGGAATCTCAAGACGTGAGCGGGAGTGCCGGTTCGATCCTTTCCGCGACGGCGCTGGAAAGCGCAACGGCGGTGGATATTGACGAGCTGTTTGCCCGGAAGCGCGAAGACATTGCCAGGACTCCTATCTTTCCAACTCGCGATGATCCGACGGAGGCAAAAAGCCGGGTGTTGCAACATGTTACGCAGACATCACCGATGGATTCTTCGCAGCAGGGAAGAGCAATCTGGCAGACACACAACAAGTATATCCTGTCCCAGATTCGCACAGGCCTCATGATTGTCGACCAGCACGCCGCTCACGAAAGGATTCTCTACGAGCGCGCAGTGGCAAATTTTGAAAACAATCTCCCGTTTACGCAGCAGCTTCTTTTTCCGCAGACCGTCGAACTTTCTGCGTCGGATTATGGTTTAGCGAAAGAACTCCAGCCTTACTTTGAAAAACTCGGTTTTGCGATGAAACTTTTTGGCAAAAACACGCTTGTCATCGAAGGGATCCCCGCCGATGTCCGCGTTGGAAGCGAGCAGAGAATATTGCAGGACGTGTTGGACGGGTACAAGAATAACGAATATAATTCCACGATGGATGCGCGCGATAACCTTGCGAAATCATTTTCGTGCAAGGCAGCCATCAAGGCGGGCGATAGGCTCAATACGGCAGAGATGATTTCGCTCATCGATCACCTGTTTGCGACGCAGATACCGTATGTCTGTCCACATGGAAGACCAGTTGTAGTGAAAATTTCGATCGAGGAATTGGACCGTCGGTTTGGGAGGACGTCTTGAAAGTGTCGACAAAACCTGAAAGGCTTTCAAATGAATAACGGAGAAGATATCCGAAAAGCGCAAAAACAATGGGAGCAGAAGGCGCGCTCCAACGACCGGATGCGGGAAGCCAAATTCACCACCGTGAGTGGCGAGCCGATTGAAATGCTCTACACGCCGGAGGATGTCAAAGACATGAATTTCCTCTCCGACATCGGTTTTCCGGGTGAGTATCCTTACACACGGGGCATTCACCATACGATGTACAGGGGAAAGCTCTGGACCATGAGGCAGTTTGCCGGATTTGGCACGCCGGAAGACACGAACGAGCGTTATCATTACCTGCTGGAGCACGGCCAAACCGGACTCTCGGTCGCATTCGATTTGCCGACACTCATGGGCCGCGACGCCGACGACAAACTGTCTGAGGGCGAAGTGGGAATTTGCGGAGTTGCTGTGAGCTCCCTAGCGGATATGGAAGTACTCTTCAAAAAAATAAACCTCGAGGACATATCGACGTCGATGACGATAAACGCCCCGGCTGCGATGCTGATGGCCTTTTATCTTGCGGTAGCTCAGAAACAAGGGTTTGACTTCAAGAAACTGCGCGGCACCATCCAGGCAGACATTCTGAAGGAGTACATTGCGCAGAAAGAATGGATCTATCCACCCGAGCCGTCTATGCGGATCATCGTGGACATGTTTGAATATTTGAACAAGGAAGTACCTCAATGGAATCCAATATCGGTGAGCGGCTATCACATACGAGAGGCCGGGTCGACAGCCGTGCAGGAACTCGCCTTCACTCTTGCCGACGGCTTCGCCTATGTTGAGGCTGGTATTGCCCGAGGGTTGAATGTGGATGAGTTTGTGCCGAGAATTTCTTTCTTCTTTAACTCTCATGTAGACTTTTTTGAAGAAATTGCGAAATACCGCGCCGCACGGCGAATCTGGGCAAAGCGCATGCGGGACAAATACAAAGCAAAGAACCCCCGATCCTGGATGCTCCGTTTCCACACGCAAACGGCGGGATGTTCGCTGACGGCGCAGCAACCCGAAAATAACATCGTCCGGACGGCTTACCAGGCGCTCGCTGGTGTTTTGGGCGGGACGCAATCTTTGCATACAAATTCCATGGACGAGACGCTGGCGTTACCGTCGGAAAAGGCCGTCAAAATTGCTTTGCGGACCCAGCAAATCCTTGCCTATGAAACAGGTGTGGTCAATACCATCGACCCCCTTGCCGGAAGCTTTTTTGTTGAGGCGCTTACAACGAAGATGGAACAGGAAGCCGAACAGTATTTTGAAAAAATCGACACCTTCGGCGGGGTCATACCGGCCATCGAGGCGGGGTTCTTTCAACGTGAAATTGCCGAGGCAGCCTATCGCTATCAGCGGGAACTGGACGTAAAAGAAAAAATCATTGTCGGCGTGAATGATTTTGTCGAAGAAAACGAACGACTCGAGATCCCCATACTTGAAATCCTGCCCGAAGTCGAAATCAAACAGCGTAGACGTCTGGAAGATGTGCGGCAGAGCAGGAACCAGGAAGAGGTCGAACGGACGATGGATGAGCTTCGCAGGTCGGCAGAAGAGGGAACAAACCTGATGCCGCGTCTTCTTGCGTGCACGAGGGCATACGTCACGCTCGGCGAGATGTGCGGGGCGCTGTCGGAAGTGTTCGGTGTGTACGAAGAACCGGCAGTTTTCTAGAACAACGCAGACTCCCCAATCGTGGCTCCATATTTTTCCCTTCTCCGACCGCAACAGTGGGTTAAAAATCTGTTTCTGTTTGCACCTCTGATTTTTTCAAAACACTTGTTTGATGTTGATTTTCTGCTCACTGAACTTCTTGCCTTCATCGCGTTTTGCCTGATCTCGAGCACAGTCTATGCGCTGAACGATATCGCCGATCGAGAAGCCGACAAACTCCATCCTGTCAAACAACATCGGTCGATTGCATCGGGGAGAATTACAATTCCGCAGGCCCTGATGTTCGAAGTCTTCCTTCTTGCCGTCGTTGTGTTCCTTTCGATGCGTCTCAGCGTGAAGTTCCAGGCAGCCGCGGGCATGTATTTCCTTTTAAACCTGGCGTATTCATTCTGGCTCAAGAAAGTCATCCTTGTTGATGTCTTCGTCATAGCCGCGGGATTCATGCTGCGCGTTCTTGCCGGTGCGTTTGCCATTGATGTGCAGGTATCCCCGTGGCTCGTGTTGTGCACGTTGTTTGTTTCTGTCTTCCTTGCAGTTTCCAAACGACGTGGAGAAATTTTGCTCAACGTCGACTCGGACTCAAGGCCCGTGTTGAAAGAGTACGACATCTCGTTTATCGACCAGATCATGACAGTCGCCGCCTCGGGGATGGCGATTTCGTATGCACTCTACACCGTGGCAGAACGAACGGTGACGATATTCGGGACGGAGAATCTCATTTTCACAACCGTGTTTGTCTTGTTCGGCATTTTTCGGTATCTTTTTCTCGTCAAGAAACACAGGGCCGAGGACAATCCCACGCTTCTGCTTCTCAAGGATGGAGTCATGATGTTGAACGTGCTGGCGTGGTTTCTTTCCTGCGTTGTGATCATCTATTTCAACGAAATCAAAGGATGGTTGAACTAAGCAATGAGGCTTCCTGAACCAAAAGCGCCGACGAAAGTCACCGGTTTGCCGAGGAGTGAGCCCAAGGTTGCGGTTGTTTGGACAACTCCAGCCACGGTTCTCGAGGATACGAAGCGTGCGATGGAAATGGCAGGATTGAAGTTGTCGATGGATGTTCAAGCAACCACGATTCTCAAGGACAACATATCCTGGCATTTCCCTTTCCCTGGTGCCAATACCACGCCCTGGCAGCTTGAGGGGGCAATTCTGGGCTTACAAGAGGCCGGTTTCAGGGATCTGGTGTGTGTGCAGAACAAAACTGTTGTTACGGACGCGTTCAAAGGCGAGGACCTGAACAAATACTCGCCGTTATTCAGGAAATATAACGTCCCCGTCCGTTTTAACTTCAAAGACGAGGACATGAAGTGGGTGGAATACAAGCCGAAGTCGTCCATGTTGGTACTCGACCAGATTTATTATGAAGGCATTCGAATACCGGATTTTCTCTTCGGCAAAAACATTGTTCACCTGCCCACCGTGAAATGCCACATTTACACGACGACCACGGGAGCGATGAAGAACGCTTTTGGTGGGCTGCTCCATAACCACCGCCATTACACGCATTCGTGGATTCATGAAACGCTCGTCGATTTGCTGGCAATACAAAAAGAAATCCATACCGGTATCTTTGCCGTTATGGACGGGACAACTGCAGGAAACGGCCCGGGCCCGCGCACGATGTATCCTGAAGAGAAGAACGTCATTCTTGCCAGCGCCGATCAGGTTGCCATCGACGCCGTGGCTGCGAAAATGATGGGCTTTCACCCCATGGGCATCAAATATATGTATCTCGCCCACGAACGAGGTCTGGGGTGCGCTGATGTCCGGGAGATCAATGTGGTGGGTGAGGATATCTCGAACGTGGACTGGAAATTTACAGTTGGGGACAACGCTGCAAGCCTTGCCGGCGATTTGCTCTGGTTCAGCCCGCTCAAACGATTTCAGAATCTTTTCTTTCGGACACCGCTCGTGAATTTCTTCATTTTTGGCTCCGAGTTTTACCACGATTATTATCGTTGGCCGTTCAGGGACCGCCTGACGTTCAAGAAATGGCTGAAGAAATCCCCGTGGGGCAAACTCTTCGAATCCTACGCCTCCGCCGATTCGCGCGGATGAAATCCCGCACCATTGCTGAAAAAAATGAGCTACGAAGAAGCTCAGCTCGTGAGCTCTTGAGCCGATGAGCTCCCGCGCAAAAGCCGAATTTTTCCTTCTCTCCATCACCTTGATCTGGGGAACGACCTTCGTCCTGACGAAGATTGTCCTCCAACATGTTTCTCCGTTCCTCTATATTGCTATCAGGTTTGGCGCAGCCTCTTTGATTTTCGCGGCGATATTCTTTAGTCATGTGAAAGCTATTCGGGCCAATACAGCCGTCAAGGGTGGGATCCTCGGCTTGCTTCTGTTTGTCGGATTTGCTCTTCAGACCGTTGGACTCGAATACACCTCAGCTTCAAAATCCGCTTTTGTAACGGGAATGCTTGTGGTCCTCACGCCCATTTGCCAGGTCATTATTGAAAGGAGGGCGCCAAAAGCGGGAAATGTTCTGGGAGTCGTCCTTGTCACGGCAGGGTTGTATTTTTTGACGTCGCCGCAGGGGTCTGAATTCAACATCGGTGATGCGCTGACGCTCGGTTG
>JACPSI010000147.1 GCA_016193365.1 Ignavibacteriales bacterium | reverse complement strand
TCCGTCGTTGTAATAAATGTCTGGCCGAGTGATTGGGTTGCCTGAATCAGTCTTTGCGAACGGTGTTCGTCGAGCTCGCTAAAAACATCGTCCAACAAAAACACGGGGGTTTCCTGACACGCATCTTTCATGTAGTTGAACTCAGCTATTTTTAGCGCAACCAGAAACGTCTTGTGCTGCCCCTGCGAGGCAAACTGGCGCGCATCCATGTTATTAACCTTAAGCTGCAGGTCGTCGCGATGCGGCCCGACAACCGTTGATGCAGTGCGCTGTTCTTCGTGAGCGCTTGCTGATAGTTTGGTGCGAAAAAGTTGCTCAACCTCGTCGCGTCTGCCCTCCGTCCCCAGCAAAGCCGACTGACACACGATCGCAGGCTTCTCCGCTCCACCCGAGATTTCCTCGTACACCCGCGTGACGTAGGGGTTGAACTCCTCGACAAAGCTCATCCGCCTTAGGGCAATCTTCGACCCGTGGCGTATGAGGCTGTCATTCCACGGTTCCAAAAGCGACACCGGATCCTGTCGTGAAAACTTGGCGTCCAGGAGAATTTTATTCCTTTGCCTCAACACGCGGCGATATTCCAACAGGTCCGCCAGATACGATTTGTTGGACTGTGAAAGCACGAGATCCAGGAATTTCCTCCGCTCGCTTGGCGCTCCGGCGGTGATGGCGCCGTTCTCAGGTGAAAGAACGACGACAGGGAACATGCCAATTGCGGCAGAGAGTTTTTCCAGCGGCGACCTGTTCACGAGAAATGTTTTCTCTTTGTCGCTCGCGTTATAACCCAGGGCGATGCGATACTCAACGCCCTTGTCCGCGACCAGTTCACCCGTCACGTCAAAACCCCGTTCGCCGATTTGCACAGCACTGGTGTCGCTGCCGGCATAAAAACTCTTCGTGAGGCACAGAAAGGAGATTGCCTCAAGGATGCTTGTCTTTCCCTCTCCGTTTTCCCCCACAAAAACGTTGCTTTGCTCACCGCATTGCACGGCGGTGGCCTTGTGGTTGCGAAAATTGTTGAGTTGCAGCGATCGGATTTTCATCGACCCTCGTTTCTTACAACACGATAGCCCCGCTGAACGGGGCTATCGGCTTTACTGCCACACGGTGAAGCCTGCTTTCTAATTGTTCAACCTCATCGGCATGACGAGCATGAGCACGTCTTCGTTTTCTTTTTGTGTCGCCGGCATTACAATGGCTGCGCGCACCGGGCTGCTGAAGCGAAAAACCACGTCGTCGGATTCAATGTGGGAAAGGATGTCGACAACGTAGCCCGAGTTGAAGCCAATCTCCAATGTATCGCCGTCGTAGTGGCAAGGTATTTTTTCTTTTGCTTCACCGCCAAAGTCGATGTCTTCCGCAGCAATGACCATTTCGTTTTTCTTGAGAGAAAACCTCACTTGATGAGTGGTCGAGCTCGAGTAGAGGGAGACGCGCTTGACCGAGGCGAGGAGAAGATCCTTGCTAACGGCTAATTTTTTTTCGTTGTCGAGCGGAATGACCGATTCATAGTTCGGATAACTCTCTTCAATCAGCCGTGAGGTCAGCGTTGTATTGCCAAACGTGAATTGCACGTGAGACGTATCCACCGCCATCATGTTCTGAGCTTCTTCGGCGGACCTGGAAACGAGGGAGAGAGCTTTCGCCGGGATGATAATATCTTTTTTGATCTTCGGTTTCAGGTTGTTGTAGTTGATTCGTACCAGTCGATGACCGTCGCTAGCAACAGCGCGAAGTTCGTTGCCTTTTAATTGAAGCAGTACCCCTGTCATGGCCGGCCGCAGCTCATCGGTGCTCACAGAAAAGATTGTCCGATTGATGAGGGCTTTGAGGGTCCCGCCGTCCAGAGCCATTTGCTCATCGGCTTTGAATTGTGGAATAGTCGGAAATTCCTCGCCCGACTCCCCCATCAGGTTATACTCACCGTTTTCGGTTATCATCTTAATCTTGTTAGACGATGGATCCGCGTGGAAGACGAGTTGAACATCCGGTAATGACCGGATGGTATCCATGATCCGTTTTGCGGGAACCGCAACTGTGCCATCTTCAGACCCTTTGACGTCAAGGGTGGCCGACATAGAAACTTCAAGATCCGTCGCGGCCAAACGAAGGTTGTTTTTAGCCAGTGAGAAGAGGATATTCTCGAGGATTGGCAGTGTTGATTTCGTAGGGACGACCCCGCTAATTCTATTTAATGCTTTTTGAAGTTCGACGCTGGCAACGGTGAATTTCATGAGGATATTCCTTCCAAAGGCGAGAAAAGATTAGGGGTTGAATCTCCTTAATTTACCAAAATTTCTTCGGAGACACAAGAATTTTACGTTATAGGACGCCGTTTTAACTACTTATTTCTGAAGGGGTTATACTACTACTAAAAGGATAAAAAAGACAAAAGATATGAGTTATTATAAAGCTGTGGAAACTGTGGAAAACAGGCTCACCAAAAGACTAAGTCCTTGAATTCTCAACAGGAGAAAGAAGGCGCATAAACCAGAATCTGTGTTACTGAACTGTGAATATGTGCTCGTTATAATGCTCGAGAATTAACGAATCCCGAAAAACATATTTACAGAACCTTTTGCCAACAAGGAGATAACGACAACTCACACCGTTACAAACGGCTTATCCACCGCCTCACGATGTCATACTAATTCTCCGACGAATGTTATCAATGTTTTGCTTGTAGGGTGCGCGGGTTTTCATTTGATCCTCAACAGCCTGGTATGCATGGATAACGGTACTGTGGTCTCGGCCGCCAAAGTGAAGTCCAATTGTCTTGAGGGATGAGTTGGTGAGCTCCTTTGCCAGATACATGGCTACCTGACGCGCGGTTACGACTTCCTGTTTGCGGGTTTTTGCTCTGAGGAGATCTTGTGGGATGTCGAAATACTCGCATACAACCCTTTGAATCTGTTCTATCGTAACGGGTGACCGGACTTCGTTTACAACAACCCGCAGGACGTCTTTTGCCAGGTCCACACCTATTTCTCTGGATTCCAACGACGCTCGTGCGAGGAGACTGATCAAGCAACCTTCAAGTTCCCGAATATTACTCGTGACGTTGGCGGCGATAAACTCAATGACGTCTTGAGGTAAATCAAGGCTGTTTTCCTCGCTTTTCTTTCGGAGAATGGCGATTCTGGTTTCAAGGTCGGGTGCCTGGATGTCGGCCGTTAGGCCGCACTGGAACCGGGAAATGAGGCGCTCGTCAAGACCCCTCAATTCTTTTGGAGGAACATCTGACGAAAGAACAATTTGTTTACCCACCTGGTACAAGGCGTTAAATGTGTGAAAAAAATTATCCTGAGTCTTCTCCTTGCCGGCAAAGAACTGGATATCGTCTACAATGAGCAAGTCCATGCTTCTGTAGAAAAGGGAAAATTCGTTCACCTTGTCTGCCTGGATTGCCTCAACGAAATCCACGGTGAATTTCTCGCTCGAGACGTACGCGGCACGCTTTGCTTTACCGGCGACGAGAGCATGGTTTCCGAGGGCATGCATAAGATGAGTCTTGCCGAGGCCGGTTCCTCCGTAAATAACCAACGGGTTAAAAGATGTTCCGCCGGGGTTATTTGCCACCGCCATCCCCGCCGCACGGGCCAGCTGGTTACTGTCGCCCTTGATGAAATTATCGAATGTGTATCGGGGATTAAGGTTGCTCTGAATAATCGGGAGGTTATCGGCTCGCAACGGCGCATGAGGAGAGAAAGGAGCGCGGGCCACTTGACGTGCATTGCGTAGAGGTTCATCCGCACGCCCAGGCTCAAGCGGCGCAACCAAGCTCTCCTCCCGGGCAATGGAATAGTATAGCTTGGCTTCGTCACCCAGCACCGAGGTTATCGTCTTCTTCATCAAAGCATTATAGTGTTCCTCAACCCAATCGTAAAAAAATTGGCTTGGGACTTCGACAGTCAGCTCTGTTCCGGTGACCCGGATTGGGATTATTGGCTGAAACCAGGTCTTGAAGCTTAGCGTCGAGACATCATGGCGGATTTTAGCAAGGCATTCTTCCCAAACCTGCCGGGGGTCCGTTCCAGTTTCGACCGACGAGAGAGTATCATTCTGAGTTTCCATAAGTCACAATCTTCTAATCGATTACATGGATATGAACCGGAGTTAACGAATTATCAACAAAGTTATTCACGGGGTGGATAATTTAGAAATAAGGGGATAACAATAACGTTCGAGAATTCACAGCATAACAGCACGCTAAATGCTTGTGTTTCATAAGTTGAAAAGCCCCAATCACCACGTTATCAACACAAAGACGTATCTCTTCCAAGCCAAACAAAATCAACCGGCTACTGAAATTTCGAAATGCCCAAAAGTTATCCACAGGGTATCAACAACGATGATGACTTCGATGGGGGGTGATTATAATAACACTGGAGCAGTGTTTACGCAAGGGAAAAGATTACAAAACGGTGGAATTCCTTCTCTGACAAACGACACAAGTTGTGTCAAAGAGAAAAGCCGGCAAGATCAGTCACTAGGATCGCAGACGGTCAGCCAGCAGGAGTCTTTGCCACAACGTTAAGAGCCTCCGCCGACCATTTCCTTGTTTGTCGGGCGAGAATTTCGTAACTTGTGGTCACACAATGCCTCGGAGACTTTAAGCAATGAAACGGACATACCAACCACACCGCCGGAAGCGCAAGAATACCCACGGCTTCCGTGCTCGAATGGCGACCAAAAACGGCCGAAAAGTCCTGAGCCGTCGTCGCGCAAGGGGTCGGCACAAACTAACAGTGAGCGACGAGCGGTAAGTCGGGCTGTTCTTGAAACAGAGCCTCCCCAAATCAGATGTGCTCCGGGGGTATCGGTCATTCTCGAAGGTCATCTCAGACGGAACGTCGATGTTGGTTAACCCCGTCCGGTGTTACTATGTCTACAACGCTGAGGGGAAGAGGCGCACAGTAGCCGGGTTTGCGGTCACACGAAGTCTTAGAAAGGCCTCAGAAAGAAACCACATCAAACGCAGACTGCGCGAGTCATTTCGTCTTCATAAACACCAGCTGGTTCATCCAAGCGGAACAAAGGGAGAATTGCAAATCGTATTTCTCTTTGTGGGGGTAAAAAACGGCGGGATAAAAGTTCCAGACTCAAAAATAATCAACAAAGCGATGAGCACGATATTGCCTAGAATTCAGGCGGAACTATACTCGGCCTTACAATGAAGCATATGCTTGTTGCCTTGATAAAAATGTACCGCTTCGCTGTATCGCCATTGCTACCTTTTAACAACTGCCGGTTTTATCCTTCGTGTTCTCAATATGCCATCGAAGCGGTTGAAAAACATGGAGCTTTCAAGGGACTCTGGCTGGGCGTAAATCGTATCTTGAACTGTCATCCACTTTCAAAGAAACATGGATACGACCCAGTCCCGTAAGTCGTTGACAAATATGATATTTACTATCGTTCTATGGATCGACAGACAATAGCCGGCTTCCTCCTTATTTTCCTTTTGTTGATGGTTTGGATGTGGTACAACTCGCCACCGCCAAAACCTCCAGGGGAACAAACCACACAATCTTTGACAACCATTGACTCCGCCAATGTCCCACCGAAACAAATGCCGCCGGAAGAACGTGGCGGCAAAACCATAGATCCATATGGAAAGTTTTTTTCATCGGCCACGCGTGGACAGGAAAGATTGATCACGGTTGAGACAGACCTCTTCATCGCAGAACTGTCGACCAAGGGTGCAACGATAAGACGCTGGGAATTGAAGAACTACAAGACGTGGGACGGGCTTCCTGTACAGCTTGTCGACTATGACAGGAATGGAGACCTCAGCCTTCTCTTCACAACATCCGACGGAAGGCTCGTCAACACACATGACCTTTACTTTGAGGCGGATGCACCTCAGAATCACATTAAAGTAGAAAACAATTTTGAATTTAAAATAAAATTTACACTGCCCTCTGCAAACGGCGGGTCGATAGTAAAAACGCTGACATTTAAGAACGATGACTATGCGTTTAACTGTGACGTGAAGCTCGCGAATCTCGGAGCTGTCATTTCCAACTATGAGTATCAGCTTGTCTGGGAAAGCGGTTTGCGTTATACCGAGCACAATAGCATCGATGAGTCTGGGTTCGCTGCAGCGTATTCTTACGCCGGTAAGGAACTGACTGAGATCGACGCACCTTCGGCGAACGAAAGAGTTCAAAAAGATCTTACCGGAGTTGTAGACTGGGTGGCGAGCAGAACAAAGTATTTTGCCCTAGCAATTATTCCACGTGGGCCATCCAGTGAAGGCACATACATTGAAGGCAACCACACACCAATGCCCGACAATGGCGCATACGAGTCGTACACGGTTGCGATGAAAATGTCATTCAAAGGAGCCACGTCAGAGGATGCATCCTTTGCAATCTTCCTTGGTCCCCTTGAGCACGACAGACTGAAAGCTTACGACAACGGGCTTGAAAACATCATGAGCCTCGGATGGGCTTGGCTCATCCGCCCGATTGCCGAGTATGTGTTTCTTCCCGTCATGAGCGGGCTCCATTACCTTGTGCCGAATTGGGGAATCGTTATCATCATCTTCTCCATCCTCATTAAAATAGCCCTCCATCCGTTGACGAAAACAAGCATGAAGTCAATGAAAAAGATGCAGCAACTCCAGCCGATGATGGAGGAAATCAGGCAGAAGCACAAGGACGACCCGCAGAAGATGAACCAGTCAATCATGAATCTCTACAAGGAATACGGCGTTAACCCAGCCGGAGGCTGCCTGCCAATCCTCTTGCAGATGCCAATTCTGTATGCCCTGTATGCAGTTTTCCGCGCACATATCGACCTTCGTCAAGCTGCTTTTGTCTGGTGGATAAACGACCTTTCCGTTCCGGACACGATCGTCAGCCTTCCTTTCCATATCCCCCTCTTTGGGATGAAAGATATTAGCGGGATCGCCCTACTGATGGGAATCACGATGTTCGTTCAACAGAAGATGACCGTCAAAGATCCTCGCCAAAAAATGATGGTCTGGCTCATGCCTATCATGCTTACACTTGTTTTCAACAGCCTGCCCTCCGGGTTGAATCTCTATTACGCCGTGTTTAATATACTCTCCATCGCCCAGCAGTATTTGATCAACAAGCAGCACGACAATGAGCCGCTGAGGAAACCCGAACCAAAGAAGAAGTCTTTAGGCGGAATTTTCGGCAAGTTTCCCAACGAGTTCAGAAAACTCAGGAAGAAATAGCTCTGGCCTCTCCCGTGCGGCGATTGTTAATCGCACGCCCATTTCGTACATTTACTCCTCGAATTATTCGAAACCATGCCGAGACTAAGAGCATCGGACACAATTACGGCGTTGGCGACACCCATCGGTGAGGGTGGCATTTCCGTCGTCCGCGTCAGCGGGCCGGAGGCATTTCTCATCGCAAGCAGAGCCTTCAGGGGGAAGTCAGACATCGTAGAAGCGCAGTCACACACGGCGCATTTTGGCCGCGTCGTGGATACGGATGGAGGATTCATTGACCAGGCTGTAGCCGTCGTTTTTCGCGGGCCAAACTCGTACACAGGCGAGGATACCGTAGAGCTAAGTTGTCACGGCGGTGTTTTGGTAACAAAAAAGCTCGTCGAGGCCCTTATCGGATGCGGTGCCAGACATGCCGAGCCCGGCGAGTTTACAAAAAGGGCTTTCCTGAATGGAAAGCTCGACCTGACGCAAGCGGAAGCCGTCGCGGATCTCATTCATGCTCGCTCGGACGCCGCTCACAGCTCATCACTCGCTCAGCTACAGGGAAACCTTTCGAAACAGCTTCAAAACCTGAGGAATCAACTTATCGAGTCTATTTCCCTTCTTGAATTGGAACTGGACTTTGTCGAAGAAGGCCTCGAATTCATCGATAAATCCAAAGTTATCAATCAAATCGAAGGTACTATTGAAAGCATTAAGCAGTTGTTGGAGAGCTACAAGGCTGGCAGGATTTACCGGGAGGGAGCCAAAGTTGTCATTGCAGGAGCTCCGAATGCCGGAAAATCGAGCCTCCTCAATGCACTCTTGAACGAAAACAGGGCCATTGTCACCGATATCCCCGGAACCACGAGGGATGCCATCGAGGAGTCGCTGAGCCTGGGAGGCGTGCTGTTCAAAGTCGTGGACACGGCGGGCGTCAGAAAAGGCAAGGATACGATTGAGGAAGAAGGAATCCGAAGGACTGAAATCCAGGCGCAAAGTTGCGATATACTGTTGCTCGTCATAGACGTCTCTCAAGACCTCTCCGAAAGGGAAAAGCAAGAGCTCTCCAGACTTGTGAGGGAGAAAACTCCCTCAATGACTCCGAAAGTAGTCGCACTGAACAAGATCGACCTCGTTTCCCGCCAGAACGGTCAAATAGCACGTCGAAGCGAATTTGTCTCAGATTTTGCTGGAATCAAGATCTCTGCGCTGACCGGGGAAGGACTTGAAGAGCTGAAATCTGCACTCGTCGAAAAGGTCATTCAAAACAGCGCCTCAACCGAAGGCCGAATAACGGTTACATCGGCAAGGCATTTCGACGCTTTCAGTGGGGCGAAAGAGAGCCTTGGGCTGGCTCTGGTATCTCTCAAACAGGGACAGTCCGGAGAATTCGTCACTGTGGACCTGCGAAGGGCGCTCGATTGCCTGGGGGAGATCACCGGCGAAGTCACGACGGACGAAATCCTCGACAATATCTTCTCAAAGTTCTGCATCGGAAAGTAGTAACTGTTTCACGTGAAACACGACATGGCCGAGATCAATCAATATTATGACGTCGTCGTAGCGGGCGGTGGGCATGCCGGCATTGAGGCATCATTGGCGGCCTCTCGGATGGGCTGCAGTGTTCTCATGGTTACGATGGACAAGTCGGCGGTCGGCCGGATGTCCTGCAACCCCGCAATCGGGGGGACGGCAAAGGGACACCTGGTGAGGGAGATCGACGCCCTCGGCGGCGAAATGGGTAAAATTGCCGACGCAACGGGAATACAATTCAGAATGCTCAACCGGTCGAAGGGTCCAGCAGTCTGGTCGCCGAGATGTCAGAACGACAGGGAATGGTACTCGCGCGAAGCACTCCGTCGGATTCAAACTTCTCCGGCAATAGACATCCTTGAGGACTCTATTGACAACATCAGCGCCGACGAGAAGAAGACTTCTGAAGGCTATAACTTGAAAGGTGTTATTACGACGGCTGGCCTGAGAATCACGTGCAAGGCTTTCGTTCTTTGCGCAGGAACATTCATGCGTGGCCTTATGCATACAGGTATGGAGAATCGGCCTGGAGGAAGGTATGGCGAAAAAGAGTCTGCGGGTTTGACGCAAAATCTTGAAAAACTGGGCTTCATTAGCGGAAGGCTGAAAACCGGCACTCCGCCGAGAGTAGACATCGAAAGCATCGATTTTTCGAGGGTAGAAGAACAACACAGCGATTCGCCCCCGGCGCCGTTTTCGTTTCAAACGGAATCCATCGAAAACAAGCTCATACCGATGTACCTTACATATACGAACAAGAACACACACAATGTCCTGCGAACGGGTTTTGACCGGTCGCCAATGTTCACAGGTCTGATCAAAGGCCGGGGGCCCCGTTATTGCCCATCTATCGAAGACAAAGTTGTACGGTTTGAAACCAAAGAACGCCACCAGATATTCCTCGAACCAGAGGGCTATGAAACAAACGTGGTCTACGTGAACGGCTTTTCGACGAGCCTTCCAAAAGAAATCCAGTTCGAGGGGCTAAAAACCATTGCAGGCTTAGAAAACGTCAAGATGCTGAGACCAGGCTATGCAGTCGAGTATGACTTTTTTCCGCCTCACCAGGTAAAGCTGACGCTCGAAACGAAGCTCGTCGACGGCCTTTTTTTTGCCGGTCAGATCAATGGCACATCGGGATATGAAGAAGCGGCAGGACAGGGGCTCATTGCCGGTATCAATGCGGCCCTGAGAGCCAGAGCGGCCAGGGAAGAGTTCGTTCTTAAGAGATCTGAAGCCTATATCGGTGTCATGATCGACGACCTCGTCAACAAAGGCACTGATGAACCGTACCGCATGTTTACATCCCGGGCAGAACACAGGCTTCTTCTACGGCAGGACAACGCAGACCGCCGTCTCATGCCGCATGGGGCAAAACTCGGGCTTATTTCACCGGACGTGTCTGAAACATTGAAGCGAAAGGAAATGCTTATAGCCGAGGGTAAAAAATTCGCCAATGATACCTTTCTTCGTGTTTCTGAAGCGAACGAATATCTCACCAGAGTCCATTCAGAACCCCTTACTGAGAATGAGCGACTGGCCAAGATCCTTAAACGTCCCGAGGCAGCTCTCGAAGACCTCCTCGAAATCAAGTCCATAAGACCCCAGCCCTACGTTCAACAGCTTTTTGCCGAAGGGGAAAAGACAAGGAAAGAAATTGTGGGACAAGTCCAGATAGAGCTGAAGTACGAAGGCTACATCAATCGCCAAATGGAGGAAGTTGAAAAGTTTGAGGGATATGAATCTCGTGAGATTCCTCCGGATCTCGACTTTTGCAGAGTAAAATCCCTTTCGACCGAAGGAAGGGAAAAGCTCTCCCGCGTGAGGCCGGCCTCGATAGGGCAGGCGTCCCGGATCAGCGGTGTTACGCCATCGGACATCTCTGTGCTCATGGTGTACCTCAAGGCCTGAAGTGTTTCACGTGAAACAACGCTGAACCTGCCTCCTTGGAAGCCCCATCGCTCTGGATCAGAACACTGTGCATCAACAACGGGCTTCGTGTTGGCGATGAGCAAGTTGAGCTGCTTTCCCAATACGTCCAGCTTCTTCTGGACTGGAACCAAAAAATCAACCTCATCTCGCGCCGGGACGCAGAGAACGTGTGGATAAGCCACATTCTTCATTCAATTTCTCCGTTACTCGAATTCAAATTTGCCCAAGAACCGGACATTCTTGACCTTGGCTCAGGAGGGGGGCTCCCGGGCATTCCACTAAAAATCCTCGAGCCGACCTTTCGGCTTACACTTCTCGACTCAACCCAGAAAAAGATCACAGCCGTTCAGGATATTATCCAGAAGCTGAATTTGGACCGAGCTGAGGCTGTTTGGGGTAGGGCTGAGGAGTATGGAAATAAAGCGCAATACAAAGGCAAATACGACTACGTCGTTTCCAGAGCCGTAGCGCCTCTCAGGGATCTCGTCAAGTGGTCGACCGGCTTCCTCAAAAAGAAAGGACATCCATTATCGGACAAGGAGACTGGAAGCCGCTTCGCTGTCGAACCGCCTGCTCTTATCGCCCTGAAAGGTGGAGATTTGGATAAAGAGCTGAAGCAGACGAAGCAGAATCCAGCGATAAGATCCTTCAAGGTAGTCAATATGACGTTCAAGGGCTCGGAGCAATTGCTTGAAAACGATAAAAAGATTATTGTAGTTCAGTTTTGACACAGGTGAAACTCGTTGGCTAAAGGCAAGGACCTCTTCGATCAGCTTCAGAAACTCACCACAGAGCAGCGGAACCCCGCGAGCATGGACATTGACGCCAGAACGGTTGATGAAATCCTCAACATTATTACTGACGAAGACCGAAGAGTCCCCGTCGCGGTCAAGAACCAGATACCTTTCATAGCAAAAGCGGTGGATCACGCGGTGCGGGCTTTTAAGCAAGGTGGGCGACTGATCTACGTCGGGGCCGGGACGAGTGGGCGGTTGGGAGTCCTGGATGCAGTCGAATGTCCGCCGACATACGGTACAGACCCTGAAATGGTCCAGGGGATGATTGCGGGGGGAGAAAAAGCGATGTTCAGAGCCCAGGAGGGGGCCGAGGACAAAGAAGAATTCGGGGCTGAAGACATCGATAAGCAGAAAGTGAGCAAGAAAGACGTTGTTTGCGGAATCGCAGCCAGCATGCGCACGCCGTACGTGATTGGCGCCATTAAACGAGCGAAGGAGAGGGGAGCAGCAACAATCTACGTGACAACCAACCCACGATCAAAATTCGAATCGCCCGAATTTGCTGAGCTTGCACGAGCCGTAGATGTTGCCATTTGCCCGGAAGTGGGCCCGGAAATCGTCATGGGCTCAACCAGAATGAAATCAGGCACGGCCCAAAAACTTGTCCTGAACATGATTACGACAGCCGCAATGATCAGGCTCGGCAAGGTGTACGAGAATATGATGATCGACCTTCAAATGACGAATCAAAAGCTAAAGGAACGCGCCAAGCGTGTCGTCATGACTATTACAAACGTCTCGTACGAAGAAGCTGCCGAGTTTCTCGAACGCGCAGACGGACACGTCAAGACGGCGTTGGTGATGATTAAAGCGCGAGTGTCAAAAGCAGATGCGCAAGAAAGGCTCAAGAAAGCGGACGGATTCGTGCGTGCAGCAATTGATGGAAAGACATACAGGATTTCGTAATGCGAGCGCCTCCCATCGACATGGAATTGTATCCACCATTTGACGGGTTTCCCGGAAAAGGAATCGAGTTCTTCAAGCGACTAAAACGCAATAACAACAGGACTTGGTTCGAAAAGCACAAAGGAGAATACGAAGAGTTTGTAAAGCTTCCTATGCAATCTCTGGTGGCAGCGCTCCGTCCACATTTCGCGCAATTTGCTCCCGAGTTTGAAGTGAATCCTAAGAAATCTATCTTTAGGATTTATAGAGACATTCGGTTCAGCAAAGACAAAACACCATATAAAACTCACTCGGCGGCGCATTTTGTCCTTAGTGGCAAGCCAAAGGGGTTTCTAGGATCCGGCTACTACCTGCATATTGAACCGGGCGAGACCTTCGCCGGCGCGGGAATTTACATGCCCGACGGGGAGCAGCTGAAGAAAATCCGTTCTCATATCGTGAACGCATCAGATGAGTTCCTTTCGATCATCAAGAACAAGAGATTTAGAACGTTGTTTGGAAAACTCGACGGGGAAAAACTCAAAAGAGTCCCACAGGGTTACGATGAAACGCATCCCATGGCTGAATGGCTGAAGTTCAAACAGTTCTTTGTGGGCGTCTCCTGGGGAGAATCCAAAGCGTACAGCCAAAAGTTTGCGGATGAAATTGCGAGGGTTTTTGAAGCGTCGACAGCCTTAGTTAGGTTTCTGAACGACAGCTTCAAATAGTTCAAATTTGAAATAAATTTAGACCGGTAACCCCAGTGCTTTCACGCTGATTCCCGCCCTCGCTAATTCTTCCCTCAGAGCACTTGCGATCTGAGCTGAATTCGGAGTATCGCTATGGATGCACAATGTGGCGGGTTTTAGCCGCAGAACCGTCCCTTCGACGGTCGCCGCCATACCTTCTCTGACCATTCTGACTGCCCGCTCCGCTGCCTTCGCAGGTTCCGTAATGAGAGCATCCGGCTTTTTCCTTGACCGAAGCGTCCCATCCCTCTCATAAGCTCTGTCAACGAAAGCTTCGCCCGCCACACGGAATCCCGAGTCTTTCCAGACCTGCAACATCTCCGAGTCCGCCAGCCCCACAAGCACAACGCCCGGATTCCATTTCTGTACCCCGGCGGCGATCGCATGTGCAACCTCACCGTTATTCACGGCAACATTGTAAAGTGCGCCATGCGGCTTGACGTGCCTCGGTTCACAACTCAATCTTCTGCACACTTCGCCAAACTCCCTAACCTGGTTGAATACCAGGGATTCGATCTCATCGCTGGAGAGTTGCAGTTCAACTCTGCCAAAATTCACCCTGTCCGGGTATCCCGGATGAGCTCCTACGGAGACTCCATACCTTATCGCCAGTCGTATCGTTGCCTCCATTGAATTGACATCTCCGGCATGGCCACCGCACGCAATGTTCGCCGATGAAATGTGCTGCATGAGGAGTTCCTCCGACCCGTCCCGAAGCGCCTCCGGCCTCTCGCCCATATCCGAATTGATATCGATCGAAAGCATCTTAGTTACTCAAGTCTTTTTCCTCGGGTTTCAGGCAATAAGAAAATAAGGGACGCTCCCAAGAGAAAGAAAGCTGATGTCAGAGCCAAAGCCTACCCAATACCGTACTGGTCAGCGAGAGCGCCAATGACGTACGGGGCAAACGCGCTTACGGCGCGGCCAATATTGTAACAGAAGCCTTGCGCAGTCGCCCGAATGTGAGTGGGGAAAAGCTCGGCAAGCAACGCACCGAATACACTGAAATACCCATGACCGAAGAAACCGATAAATGGCCCGAGCATAAGTAAAAACGTTTCGCTCCTTCCGAGTTGTCCGTACACCGGCACGAGAACCGAAGCCGCCGCCAAAAAAAAGACGAATACGAACCTGCGTCCAAAACGATCGGCAAGAAACCCGAACAACGTATAGCCGAAGAACGCTCCAACCTGCATCGGGATGATCCACGTTGAAGTGCGAACAATGCTTAAGCCCGCTCCACCCTGTTCGACGGCCGAGGAAAGAAAGGTTGGAATCCAGGTAAACAATCCCCAATACGCAAACAATACTGAAGCACCCAGGGACGAGGCGACGATTGTTTTGTAGAGCAAGGGTCCGCGAAACATCTCTGTGATGGCAAAAGGCCTCCGTTCAGATGCACGGTCCCTCCAAACACTTGGCTCGCTAACATTTTTTCGAATCCAAAAAACAAAAAACGCCGGGAGGATTCCAGCCGCGAATAAGATTCGCCAGCCATAAGCTGTTAATATTAAAGCACTTAGAAGCGCCGCAAAAATATATCCAATAGCCCATCCGGATTGCATGAGGCCAATTGCCTTGCCTCGATGTTCGTCCGGCCACGTTTCTGAAACAAGAACTGAACCTGCAGACCATTCTCCCCCAAGACCGAGTCCAACAAGAGTTCGCCAGAGAATAAGCTCAACAAGAGAACCTGAAGTTGCCGTCAGAGCGGTAAAAACTGAATAGACCAGAATCGAATACATTAGCGCTTTTGCTCGCCCTATTTTGTCTGCAAGATAACCGAAGAACACACCGCCAAATGAAGAAGCGACAAGCGTGACCGACGCGAGAGCTCCGGCCGTGGCGGCATCGAGCGAAAACTCTTGACGAATTGCGGTCAACGCAAAAGCATACAGCATGACGTCCATCGCGTCCAGCATCCAGCCCAATTGGGCAGCAAGAAGAGTTTTCCATTGCTGGCGAGTGATGGACTTGTACCAGACTAGGCGAGGAGCCAGAGTCATTTGGGTGAGCTCCTTATCGATTGAACGAGCGATTCCTGCTCCCGAAGTCTCGCAAGTGCTCCCGCAAAAGTAACTTTTCTAAACCGAATCGAATCGCGAGGCTTCAACTGTCCAACAACGTGCATGTCAGCCCCAATGACGTTTGCGATTTTTGGATAGCCGCCCGTTGTCTGGTGCTCAACAAAGAGCACAATGGGCTCTCCGCTCTGCGGGATCTGAACCGCCCCCAAAGGCGCGCCCTCGGTTACAATTTCTGCTTCTCCAGCATGAGTTATTTTTGGACCCGTCAGACGCAAACCCATTCGATTCGAATCCCCGGATACAACATAGGTCGACACATAGAATCGATCCAATTCTTCGCTAGAGAAATAAACCGACTGCAATCCCTCGGTGACATGAATTTCTGATTTTTGTAGCAAAGCAGAAACCACCCGTTCATCAATTATTCTTGCCCGGAAGCTTTTTTCCAGAATCTGTTTCACCTGGAGAACATCGCCCTTCTTCAAAGCCCCGCCGTCCAGACCGCCGAGTTTTGTTAACAAATGAGTCGAAGAGCTTCCAAGCGTCGAATGAACAGTGAAACCCCCGGCGACACAGAGATAACACCGAGATCCGCTATTTGTCGCGTTCAGCCTCAAGCGCGCTCCTGCAGGAACATTGCAAGATTGCCACATCGGAAGTTGGTGGCCGTTTAGCATTGGTTTGAAATCCGAGCCCGTCAAAGCAATGATACACCTCTCTTCAAACTCAAATTCTCCACCGACAAGAGTCATTTCGAGCGCTGAAGCGCCCTCACTATTGCCGACCAACAGATTTCCAATGCGTAAGGAAAGCGCGTCCGCGGCTCCCGAGGCCGAAATCCCCAAATGGGCATACCCGAACCGTCCAAGGTCCTGAATAGTAGTCTGAAAGCCCGGCTGAACAACGCGAACAACAGTCATTATCTATACTGAGAAAGTCTATCGAATTCGCTTTTTGAGATCGGGACGAATTTCACAGTGTCTCCAATTTGTAGGAGAGTCGGAGGGTCACCCGATGCGTCAAAGAGCCTCAGAGGAGTCCTGCCGATGATTCTCCACCCTCCCGGAGAAGCTATCGGATAAACCCCCGTCTGGTTTCCGCCGATTGCCACGCTCCCCGCCGGGACGTTTGTCCTCGGAATGGCAAGCCGGGGTACGCTCAATTGCGCAGCCATTCCGCCGAGATATGGAAATCCAGGAGAAAATCCAAGAAAAAACACCGTGTATTCTGCCGACGAATGAACCCGGATGACATCCTCAGGGCTAAGCTTGCAGTGTTTTGAAACGTCCTTAAGGTCAGGGCTGTACTCATCACCATAACATGTGGGAACTTCGACGCTCCGATTATTGGGTTCGGCTTGAATGTCCTGTTCAAGCATTTTCCGAATGACCATTTCGAGCTCAGAATGACTGGTGGCAAGCGGGTCGTAAGAAATAAGAATTGAATTGTATCCGGGATGGAGGTTACGAATCACTTTCCGCTTTTCATTTAGCAACAACCGGGTGAGAAGGGAAACTCTTTTATGTGTATCCAGAGAAATCCCCTCGCCGAATTTAACAAGAAGAGAACAATCCGATGCAGGAAAGAACGAAACGGGGATCTTCATAGGAAGAATGCCGAAAGAATAGCGAAATTTGCCGGTCTTTGCAATTCTCCGGTTCTCGAGAATTGACCGTTATCAACGAAAAAGAGCTTACCTTGACAATCCCCGCTTTGGGTGGTATATTTATTCATTAAAGAGATGGGTGAATCCAGCACTGAGCGGAGGAACCCTCTTTTTGTTTTGGAGAATGATGAAGAAATGAGCGAAACGAGCGTCAAACCGGGCAATCAACCAATAGAAACAATCGATTCCATCCCAACGACCCTTCCCGTTCTGCCTCTTCGGGATGTCGTTGTGTTTCCCTATATGATCTTTCCCGTTCTCGTGGGAAGGGACTCATCATTGCGGTCCGCAAATCAAGCCGTTGAGCGAGGGAAATACATTTTCCTCGTTGCCCAAAAGAATCCTTCTGTCGACGAACCGACCCGCGAGGATGTTTTCCGTGACGGAACCGTCGCGAAAATCATCCAGATGCTCAAGCTCCCCAACGGCCTGATGAAAATTCTCGTTGACGGGATTGTTCACGCGAGCATCAAACAGTTTCTCGACAACACGAATTTTCTTGAAGCCGAGATTGTCCTTCACAAACCTCAGCAGCCTGTCGGCAACGAGCTCGATGCCCTCGTCCGCCACACGACCTCTCTTTTCAATGAATACGTTCGTCTGAACAGGAACATTCCGCCGGAAGTCCTCATGACCTTCGACGGAATCAAAGACCCGCAACGGAAGCTCTATTACATTGCTTCCAACATCCAGCAGAGTGTCGAGGTAAAGCAGAGAATCCTGCAAATCACAACCTTGCGGGATCAGTTTTACGAGCTCTCCAAAACGCTCATGACAGAAGTCGATATCCTGAAGATCGAACGGGAGATCGATACGAAAGTGCAGGACAACATCCAGAAATCGCAGCGAAAGTTCTTCATCCAGGAACAAATTCGCATTCTTCAGGATGAGCTCGGAGAAGACGAGGCCTCGCCGGAACTGGCAAAGTTGAAGGAACAGATCCAAAAAGCGAAGATGCCGAAAGAAGTTGAAGAAAAGGCGATGGAAGAGTTCAACAAGCTGAAGAAGACGCCCGCCATGTCGCCTGAATTTTCTGTCACGCGAAACTATCTCGATTGGCTGCTGGCCGTCCCTTGGGTCAAGCGCACAAAAGATAACCTCGAAGTCGACCACGTCAAGAAAATTCTTGAAGACGACCATTATGGGCTTGAAAAACCCAAGGACAGGATTCTGGAACACATTGCTGTATTGAATCTCGTGAGAGAAATGCGGGGTCAAATTCTCTGCTTTGTAGGGCCTCCCGGCGTGGGAAAAACGTCTCTTGCAAAATCTATCGCCCGCGCTCTTGGCAGAAAATTCGTCCGGATGTCGCTTGGCGGCGTCAGGGATGAGGCGGAGATTCGCGGCCATCGCCGGACGTATATTGGCTCATTGCCGGGCAAGATTATTCAATCGATGAAGCGCGCTGGCGTTGTCAACCCAGTAATCCTGATGGACGAAGTCGACAAGATGAGCATGGACTTCCGGGGCGACCCCTCCGCGGCTTTGCTCGAGGTTTTGGACCCTGAACAGAACGTCGCTTTTAACGACCATTATCTTGAAGTGGATTACGACCTGTCCAAAGTCATGTTTATCACGACCGCCAACATACGATACGCCATTCCTCTTCCGCTTCAGGATCGCATGGAAATCATCGAGCTGCCCGGATATCTGGAGCACGAAAAGCGGGAAATCGCCAAGCGACACATTATACCAAAACAGCTCAAGGAACACGGCCTTCACGAGAAGAAAGTAAAGCTTGCCGACTCCGCAATCGCAAAAATCATTCAGGAATACACACGTGAGGCCGGCGTACGTAATCTCGAGCGTGAAATCGCTTCAGTGTGCCGCAAAGTTGCAAAAGATATAGTGTTGGCAAAACAGCAAAATGGCAAAAAAGAGCACAAGGATCAGCGACCGCTGACGGTCAACGAGGAAAAGATCGAGCGATACCTCGGCGTCCCGAAATTTCGCAAGAAAGCGGCCGAACGCGAACGGCGCGTAGGCTCTGTAACTGGCCTGGCATGGACAAGCGTTGGCGGCGACATTCTCAACGTTGATGTTACGATTATGCGCGGCGGTGAAAAACTGACACTCACGGGCCAACTCGGAGACGTAATGAAAGAATCTGCCCAGGCGGCGTTGAGCTACATTCGCTCCAACGCAAGAAAGTTCGGCGTCGACCCCGATTTCTATAAGTCAAAAGAAATTCATATCCATCTTCCCGAGGGTGCAATCCCCAAAGACGGGCCGTCAGCGGGCATTACGATGGCAATGGCAATCATCTCCGCCGCCAGCAACAGATCCGCGCGCAACGACATTGCCATGACGGGAGAAATCACTTTGCGCGGGAACGTCCTTCCCATCGGCGGGCTGAACGAAAAATTCCTCGCCGCACAACGAAGCGGCATAAAAACAGTGCTGATCCCGAAGGAGAATGTGAAAGACCTGGCAGAAATCCCCCAGAAGGTCAAAGAAGGGTTGAAGATCATTCCGGTGGAAACAATCGAAGAAGCAATGCAACACGTGTTTGACGCCAGCAAGAAGCGAAAATAAATCCAGTTGATTTTGCCTTTTGATTTCCCCATTTTGACCTTGCTGTATTTTTTCATTTTAATCTTTTCATTTTGATCTAACTATGTCCTATCAGGTTACTGCGCGCAAATGGCGGCCGATGGTTTTTGAAGATGTCGTCGGCCAAGCCCACGTCACCAGCACACTCAAGAATGCCCTTTCATCGAATCGCGTCGCTCATGCGTATATTTTTAGCGGAACGCGCGGTGTTGGCAAGACGACAACAGCAAGAATCCTTGCCAAAGCTCTCAACTGCCTCTCGCCGGCAGAGAACAACCCGGACAACAAGTGCGAAATTTGCGAGGAAATCACTTCCGGCCGAAGCCTGGACGTTATTGAAATCGACGGCGCATCCAACAGGGGCGTTGAAGAAATCCGCAACCTCAGAGAGTCCGTGCGCTACACTCCAACCCGCGGCAAATACAAAGTGTATATCATCGATGAAGTGCACATGCTGACGAAGGAGGCCTTTAACGCCCTCCTGAAAACCCTCGAAGAACCGCCGGTTCACGTGCTCTTTATCTTCGCAACGACGGAAGCCCACAAAGTGCCGATGACCATTCTTTCGCGATGCCAAAGGTTTGACTTCCGGAGGATTGCGATTGACGAGATCATCAGCCGACTGCGCCATATCGCAGAAGAAGAAAAGATCAAGATCGAAGAGGACGCATTACTGACCATCGCAAAAAAAGGCGACGGCTCTCTACGAGACGCGCAAAGCATCTTCGACCAGGTGAGGTCCTTCTGCGGCAATGACATTAAGACCGGGGAAGTTCTCCGCGCTCTGAATGTTGTCGACCAGGAAATTTTCTTCAGGGTCACTTCGCTGATCGCGGAGAAGAATGTGCGCGCAGGAATCGAACTTGTCGACGAAATAGTGCGCAGCGGCAGCGACTTGCGCGAATTCGTCGGGGGACTTGCCGAACATCTGCGGAACCTTCTGATTGTGCTGACAACGGGCTCAACCCAGCTTATCGAGACGTCGGAGCCTTACAAGAAACGATATGACCAGGATGCGAAGTCATTTTCAGAGCAGGATATTATCCGGCTCATGAAACTCGTCAACGAGCTGGAAACGTCCATTCGTTGGGCGCCACAGCCGAGGTTCAAGCTTGAGGCGACGTTCCTGCAAATGATCAAAATGGACGGCTCTGTTCACATCAGCGACCTTCTGCAGCAGATTAACGACCTCAAAAAAAAACTTGAGGGAAAGGTCAACACTGATTCAAAAATAAGCCAGCAGGAGGAGAAGATCCTGGCGGCCCCGCCCCCCGGAGTGAAAGTTCTGGGCAGTGTCAGCGCCGGCCCATTGAAAGCCTCATCGCTCGTAGCAGCCGCAGCACAATACGGAGACGTTCAACACACAACGCCCCTGCCTTCGGCAAGTTTCAAAAGTGTGGTTGAAGCGCCCGGACAAGCGTCTGTTCAGGGAGTGAAGGAACGCCAGCCCGCCTACAAAATATCGAGCGAGACAGTCATACAGCGCTGGCCGGATTTTGTCGACGACGTGCGAAAAACGAAGATAGGCATCTGGACAACGCTAAGCGAAAGTTATTTCCTGGAATCGAACAACGGCACCGTTCGCATCGGTTGCCCGGATGAGTACCATCTGTCCTCCCTCAAGCGAAACAAAGAATTCCTGGCAGAGTCCTTTAGGAAAGTCACTGGAGTACATGTGAGCATTGAGCCGGTAATCCAGAAAGCGCCGGAAGTCGTAGGCCACGCAAATTCTCCGTCAGCCCCTCAAGCCACAAAGCCGGCAAACGATGTGAACATCGAAGAACATCCTATCATTGTCGCCATCAAGCGCGAGCTTGGCGGGGAGCTTGTGCGCTGACCAAAACCTAAACATTTATGTCGCGAAAGAGCATCTCAAGAATGAAAATGTCATTCCGTCGGATTTTAAGACGGAATCCAGAACAGGCTATTTCTGGACTCCCGCTTAAAACCCGCGGGAGTGACAAAGTTTTTTTAAGAGGTTTCCTTATTTATTCTGTTCTAGCAGTTCAAACCCTGTCCGCGCAATCTGTCGGCAAATATGCAGGGGAGTTTATGGCCATTGGCGTCGGCGGAAGGGCCCTGGGTCTTGGCGGTGCTTACGCGGCCATCGCCAACGATGCGACGGCTGGTTACTGGAATCCCGCCGGACTCGTTCGGATCAATTATCCCGAAGTCATGCTCATGCATGATGAACGTTACGCAGGCCTCATCAATTATGATTTTGCCTCTGTGGCGCTTCCGTATGGTACCGACATCAGTCTGGGACTCAGCATCATTCGCCTCGGTGTGGACGGAATCCCCGACACACGAAACGCATGGATTGACAACAACGGGAATGGAATTTTTGACAACGTCGACCGGCTGGACTACGACAAAATCAGCTACTTCTCTTCCGCCGATTGGGCGATGTATCTCACCTATTCCGTCAAGGTTGACGAGCAGTTTTCGTATGGCGCCAACATCAAGTTCATCCGAAGGGACCTATCAGACCAGTCGGCGATAGGTGTCGGGTTTGACGTCGGCGTTCTCTACTCTCCGTTTACCGATTTCTTTATCGGCATCAACGGCCAGGATCTGACGACAACGCTGGTCTCCTGGTCAACGGGAAGGAACGAGCTGATTTCCCCCACAATGAAGCTCGGTTCGGCGTATTTTATCGACCTTTTTGGCGGAAGGTTTGCGCCAACGTTTGACGTGGATCTTCGATTTGAAAACAGAAAATTTGCCTCTATTGCAAACGTGGGGCCAATCAGCTTCGACCCTCACATTGGTTTTGAATATGAGTTTAGTAAACTTGTCGCCCTACGTCTTGGCTACAACGATGTGAAGCAGGTAAGCGTTGGGGCGGGCGTCCACCTGCGAAAGCTCGACATCGACTATTCCTTTGCCCGGTTTGGCAACCTGGAGCTGGACGATACACATCGCATTTCCCTTCGCTTTATCCTGCAGGAAGAACGCTACCTCAGAAACCCAGAATAACAAATGTCATTGAGTGTTGACGCCTTGGGGCGTGCCTAATATTTCTTTCTCGGAAAGAAAGTAATACCCTCCACGGTAGTGGACCGTGATTTCGACTCCCTGCCAAATCCGTCAACACACATGACTAGCCAACCAAAGCCAAAAACAAAAAAGCCGGATTCAATCCGGCTTTCCGTTGAGACTTCCGGAGTCTGCCACGAACTGCATGAGAGACTCCGGAAGTCTTATTTCGTCGTCATCACAAACACGCCATTCCACTCTTCCGGCGGCGGATTGAGCTGATACAAGCCGGCGCGTTCCGCGTAGATCTGCGCGACATGACATTTGGGGTCGAGCTGGTGTGCCTGGTTGAAGTACGCAATCGCCTCATCCCACGTGCGTTTACGATACAGTTTTAAACCCTCATGGTACAATTCAAGAGACTGCTTTTCACCTTCGTTCAATTTCATGCCTGAGGTGCCGAGCAATTCAAAGACTTTCACCGGCTCGGTTTTTCCCTTCACCTGGAGCAGATCAAGTTCGCGTACAATGACTTTATCCTTCACCTGTCCGTATGTTGATTCACTGATCATGATGCTCGAATGGTATTGCTTGTTGGCGCCTTCCATGCGGGATGCGAGGTTCACACTGTCGCCGATGACGGTATAATCGAACCGGTCTTTGCCTCCAATGTTGCCCACAATCACGTTACCCGTGTTGACACCGCATCTGCAGCTGAGTTCGGGTTTGCCCTCTTTTTTCCATTTCGGCCTCAGCTCGGAAAGTTTTTTCTGCATCTCCAATGCCGCAACACAGCCCCGATAGGCATGATCCTTTTGGGGTAAGGGAGCACCCCAAAAAGCAATAATTGCGTCGCCTACGTACTTGTCCAGAGTCCCATCCGTTTTCAACACGATGGATGTCATCTCTGAAAGATACTCATTAAGCAAATCAACAAGTCCCTCCGGCTGTTTGAACGATTCTGAGACGGTCGTGAAATTTGCAATGTCCGAGAAGAAAACGGTAAGCTCACGTCGATCACCGCCTAATCTCGCTTTGCTGGGGTCGCTTGCCAGAATATTCACAACGGCAGGGCTGAGGTAATGGCCAAACACATTCTTGATTAACGCTTTTTGTTCGCGCTCCTGCAAGTATTGATACACGGCTGTGCTAAAATATGCAAGAACAATTGCGAAACCCGGGTGGACAACATTAATCAGCATGTTTGCATTTGTAAACGTGAGAATCGACGCCTCCAATAAAGCCGCAATCAGTACGACAGTGATAAGCAAAGCCCCGCCTTCGAGGAGCCAGGCGTAGCGCAGTTTCATCTGCCGGAATCGCAGTATGCCAAGGAAGGTAAG
>JACPSI010000156.1 GCA_016193365.1 Ignavibacteriales bacterium | reverse complement strand
GTGCTGATTCTGAAAAATGATCTTGTGGTTTAAACGCAGAGTTCGCAAAGAAGGCGCAAGGGTCGCAGAGTAAGGATTAGCAAAAAATCTTCGGAGCTTTCACGTTACTCCTTTGCGATCTTGCGCCTCCTCTTCGTTCTTTGCGGTTACTTCCAAAACACTGGAAAGGGCACGGGGTAAGTACGGCGAGAAATCAGGAATGACGGGAGAGAAAGTCCAGAACCTTTTCGTTGTATTCTCCCGGATTATCTCTGTGCATGCTGTGAGAAGCATTCGAAATGACGGAAGCCTCGGTCTTTTGCAGAATCTTTGATAGACGATGAGAAATGTCATGAAAGAATTTCGGACTCTTTTCCCCGTACAAAAAAAGCACAGGAATCCTGCAGTTCTTTGCTTCTTCAACAGGAAATAGCGAAAACCCCGGCCCTAAAAGCTCGGTCATCAATGCCTTCGCGTTATCCATAAACACTCCTCGCGCAGTCGGAGGAAGCCGGTCAAAGCCACCTTCACCGAGCACACCGTTCGCGAACAACTTCACACCCTCCTCCAGATTACCTTGCCGAAAAGCCTCGCGTGCCGGTTTGATCGCCTTCAACCCGAACTTCATAAACCGGATTGCTGTCAAGGGACTTGTCGTCAGAAGTGAAACCATGTGCAGCGGGTTGTCTGGATTCTCGGCGAGCAGGGGCAACACTGGAGGTTCACCTAAAACAAGAGTTCGAACGTACTCTGCGTTTCGAATTCCAGTGAGAAGAGCCGTGTAAGCGCCATATGAAGAACCGATGAGATGCACCCGACTGAGTCCAAGCTTCCTGATAAACGAGGCAAGGTCTTGGGCGTGAGTATCGACGGTGTAGTCTGAACCGTTTCCGGCTGCATTGTTGGGAAAGTGGTATCTCCTGCTGTAGGCGAAGACCGTGTAGCGTTGCGAAAAAGGCTCAACCTGAGCGTGCCATGTCCGGAAGTCGCTGACGCTTCCATGAACGAAGATAACTGGATCGCCGCTGCCTTTCTGGATATACTCAAGCGTCGTTCCGTTGATTTCGATGGATGGCATGTCGCTAGTTTTATTCTGACTCGATCATGTTTTTAATCGACTTCCATCGGCGGTCATCAGCAATTGGTCTGGACTCAAACCGTTCGCGCTTTCTGAGCTTCAGAATTTCCGAAGCTCTGTCTTGCGAGTTTGGATGAGTTATGAGAAGCTCGAACTCTCTCGGGACGCTGCCCTTTTCCTGAGATAAACGGAAGAGAAAATTGGCAAGATGTTCAGGGTCGATTTCCGATTTCGTCATAAACTGGACTGCCGAAAGGTCTGCCTCGTTCTCTTGTTCCCTGTCAAAAGCCGTCGATGTAAGGAGTTTCATCACCTGACGCCCTATTTCTCCGCTTCCCTCCCCGCCCGCAATGGTTGTGAGCATGGCAAGGCCGACCTCTTTCATGAGTTTCTTCTTCACGTGCTCGTGTTCCATGTGAGCGATTTCGTGAGCCAGCACACCTGCCAACTCTTCCGCAGAGCTGCAATATCTTATAAGTCCAGAATACAAGACGAGGTTTCTGCCGGGCAGGGCGAATGCGTTGATGTCGTCTTCCAGCAGGATATAAATCGAAACGGAAGATTCATCGATCCCGTTCGCATCACACAAACGCTTTGCGATGCTGTGGACAAAGGCCTGAACGCTATCCGATTCGAGTTCCCGATTGCGATTCCGTATTTGATTCAGCACCCAGTCAGCCAGCTTCTGCTCAGTGTCTTTCGTGAGCTGTTCAATCTCAAAAGTTGTGACGAAATCTATCCGGCTGAGAAGGAACCATACACCAAAAAACAGAAAAGCGAGGATGATAAAATGAAAAAGGACTTTTGCCATGCTATGCCTTCACCAGGATATCCGTCAGCGGCCCGAAAAACCACCACGAAACGTGTTTCCCCTTTCTCGTCCGGACGGCTGCATAAATTGTCGCAGCAAATTCAAAGAGATTAAACAACAGAATCGTGATGATGTAGGCAATGTAATTGTTGGTGACTTCTCCGCCTCCGAAGACAACGGCGATCGTCCAGTAAACGCCCGCCGCGTTAGCAAAAAAAGTGACCACCTGTGCAACGAGAGTTTGTGTGCAATGCCATCGGACGAAATACGGCGCTTTCCTGTTTGCAGAATAAAAAATGACCGAAGCAATCAGGTTGACGATCGGCAGCGGCAATCCAAACATGATCACGACGACCGACATCAGATAACTGTTGGACGCCTTTTCAGCTTCGTATTCATTCGGGGTGTAGGGGAAGGCTGGCTGATTCGTCATGTTAGAGGGCCTTTGATACATTCCAAAGCCAATTGGCAACGACAATCAAAACTGCAAGAAAGGAAAGCCATGGCTTCCTGGCGACATGTCGCTCGACTGCAAGATAAGAATGGTAGAAAGTGTCCTTTTTTCGTAAAACGTCCGCGGCGATCCACAACGGGATGACGATGAGCGCAAAAGCCGACATGACACCGAACGGATTAATCGCCATCGCCTGATACACGTCTCCAGCCGCCAATGCGGCGATCGAACGGGTGGTTCCACAGGAAGGGCATGGTAGGTCAATAACGGTTTTGAACAGACAAACCGTTGGGCCATGGCGGGAATCAATAACATCCCACGCTATCAATGCATATCCAGCAACCGATAGCACGAGAGAGAATATGTAAAGATTTTTCCTGGTCATTGAAGGCACCGTGTGTGTTGGTAGATCCGAGGGTGTTTAATACATCGCCTGCTGGATGTTCTGCATGTTCATCTCCCTCGTTCGCCCCATAATCAGGAACCAATCGACGATGGTCCAGATTCCAAAACCGCCGCACGTAAGGAGCTTCGCGACACCAAGGCCAACTTCCCCGAGCACAAACCGGTCGATGCCAAAATGTCCACCGAGGAGCGAAACAATCAGCATGATGATCGGATCTTTAAGATTTACCGACTGCAGCTGAAGAAGCTTGGCATCGTCAAGTTTAGTCAACTTCTCTTTTATTGCGCCGAGTTGATACCCTTCAAAGAATTTCCCCGATGTCATCAAAAACATGTCGACTTTTTGCTGTTCCATAGAGAGCCTCCTTGCTGATGAGATACGTTAGGTTATGTGTGTCTGTGTGGTGCGTTTTTTAGCGAAAGAACATTCCTCAGAGTTGAGCCGTAGGAAAGTCAAATCGAATGTCGCCCATAATACAAAAGGTCGTTTCGTTTGTCAAGCTACCATTGAAAGGTTTCGCCATTTCGGAGAACGCGGACCTTATCCCCAATGCCCCGACGCTCAGCCTCGTTCCGAAGCAAAAGGGGCGGTTCATGAAGAGGCTCATCGCTGATCTTGAATGTACCCCAGTGAATGGGGATCATCGTTTTCGCCCGCAGGTCAACGAAAGCCTGAATCGAAGTTTCGGGATTCAGGTGCACTTCTTTGAACCATTCACGCGGCTTATACGCGCCGACGGGGAGGACCGCAATATCTACGGCAAACCGTTCTGCAATAGCGCCAAAGTGATCACCGTATCCTGTGTCGCCCGCAAAATATACTGTTGAGTTATTCTGTTCGACGACATAGCCAGAAGCGAGAGTTTTCCCTCGATCCCACGGAAGACGTTTGTTAAAATGTTTGGCCGGCACGCATGTTATTCGAACGGTATTCGTCTCAGCCTCTTCCCACGTCTCGAGCTCCACCACGTTTCTGAATCCCGTGCGTCTCCCGTATTTGGAAAGACCGCGAGGAAAAACGGTGGTGGATTGATTTTTCAGTCGCAACCTGCGCAGTGTTCTCATGTTCAGATGGTCGTAATCAGCGTGCGAGATGAGGATGACGTCAATGCGCGGAAGTTCGCCAAAAGGAATGCCAGGCTTTCGAAGGCGAGGAATGTAGTAACCGAGTGTGAGGCTGTAGACGGGGTCTGTGAGAATATTGACGCCAAACAACTTTATCAGTACCGTGGCGTGATTGATAAGCGTAACTGAGTTCATGTCTGGTCGGGCTTCCTACATAAAACATAGGAGGTCAGGAATAAGGTCGTTCTTTTTTAAGAGAAAGGGAATGCCGCGGCTTGACAACAGTTGAGCAAATACATACCTTTATATTTACCAAAAGAGCTTTCCGAGAAGGAGGACACCCTCCAAGTCACGCCTGCCCTGCACTTCTCCCTTTGTGCTGCATAGTCCCGACCCATGAGTCTATCGGGTTTACCAAGTTTCGTGATCTTCTGAAGTACGCAATGCCAAAGACAACCTCAACATCCAAAGTTTCTACCAACTCTTTGGCCTTGAAGCCAGCTCGAGGGAAAAAACGTCCTCCCAAGAAAAAAACTGTCAGGGGTAGTTCTGCAACCTTGCCCCTCACGACTACTTCTGCGCAGAGAGGCGGTGAACACCGACCAAAGCACGCCCGAACATTTCCGATAGTAGGCGTGGGAGCTTCGGCAGGGGGCTTTGAGGCGTTCACCCGGCTACTGAGTAACTTGCCAGCCGACACAGGAATGGCATTTGTCCTCGTCCAGCATCTGGATCCGGCACATGAAAGCATGTTGACAGAGCTTCTTTCGCGAAAGACAACTCTACCCGTCAAGGAAGCTAGAGAAGGGATGAAGGTGGAACCGAATCATGTCTATGTTATTCCTCGCGATGCCAGCATGACTATCTCATCTGGAATTCTGAAAGTGACCTCGCGCCAGGAGGACAGCGGCAAGCATCTGCCCGTTGACCGTTTCTTGAATTCACTGGCGGAGGATCAGAAGAGCAGAGCGATTGGAATCATTTTGTCGGGGACTGGTTCTGACGGCGCGCTGGGGATAAGGGAGGTCAAGGCTGAGGGTGGTCTCATCTTTGCGCAGGACGAAGCCTCGGCAAAGTTCCCCGGCATGCCACAGAGCGCAGCTGCAACCGGCTGTGTGGATTTCATCCTTTCCCCGGAGAAAATCGCCCAGGAATTGTCCGTCTTGCGTCGCCACCCTTATGTGAGCCTTGTCGAGCCCTCCACGGAAATCGAAGTAGTTCCCGAAGAGAAGAATGGCTTAACCGAGATTTTCCGAATGTTGCGGACGGCCACCAACGTAGATTTCTCCTATTACAAACCCGCGACGATCATGCGTCGCATCCTGAGACGTTTGGCTGTTCACAGGATGGAGCATGTGGAGGAATACTCCCGTTATCTTCAGGGCCATCCAGAGGAAATATATCAGCTCTATGAAGACCTGCTGATCAGCGTCACTGGATTTTTCCGGGACCCCGAAGCATTCCAAAGCCTAAAAGCAACGGCGTTCCCTCGCCTCATGAAAGACCGGGAGCCAAACAGCGTCATCCGGGTTTGGGTGCCCGGTTGTTCCTCGGGAGAGGAGGCGTACTCGATAGCCATATGCTTGCTTGAATCGCTGGCGGAAGTTGGTCGCGATTTTGATATTCAGATTTTCGGGACCGACATTAGCGATCTGGCAATTGAAAAGGCCAGAGCCGGTGTCTATCCCGAGAACATCCGTCAGCACGTTTCAGCGGACAGGCTGGAGCGCTTTTTTGTCAAGAACAGGAACGACGGCTATCAGGTCAGCAAGCGGGTTCGTGAAATGTGCGTCTTTGCAAAGCAAAACCTTGTCAAGGACCCTCCGTTCTCCAAGCTGGACCTGATCAGTTGCCGGAACCTCCTTATCTATCTTGGTCCCTTGCTCCAGGAAAAAGCCCTTGCCGTTCTCAACTATGCTCTGAAACCGGGTGGGTTTTTGTTCCTTGGTAAGTCAGAGAGCCTTGGCACTCATGAAACCTACTTTGAGCTTGAAGGAAAAAGACAGAAACTCTATTTCAAGAAACTCATGTCAGCTGCTCCAGTTCTAGACGATGTTCGTGGAACCTTGGCAAATGAGGGGCTCCCTGCCCAAGTACAGAACGAAGCCAGCCGTCTGCCTGAAAAGCGGTACCCTCCAACCGGCGATTCCACACCAGGGAAAGCAGGATTTCCGGTTCTTCAAATGGCGCGAGGTCTCGCCCAACCCTTGGCGTCAGCCATTGAACGTGCGAAACAGCTTGGAAGCCCTGTCAGTAAACAGGGAGTGCACTTGCAGTTCGCGGGCAAGCTTAGAGACTTCGGCCTCGAAGTCATCCCCATTACCAGCGGCCAGGTGGGCGAGCGGTTCTGGTTCGTTCTTTTCCAGGAATTGGCTTCACCATTGAAGGTCGAGAGTAAAAAGGAGCTATCACCGAAAGCGGGCAAAGATGCGGCCAGGAAACAATCGCAACGAGAAATCAACCTGGAAACGGAGCTCTCCGGCACGCAGGAACACATGCAGTCCATTGTGGAGGAATACGATGCCACCAACGAGGAACTGCAGGCAGCGAATGAAGAAATCCAGTCCAGCAACGAGGAGTTGCAGAGTACCAATGAAGAGTTGCAGACCTCCAAAGAAGAACTCGAAGCCAGCAACGAAGAGCTCGTCACAGTGAATGAGGAGCTGCAAAACCGGAATGTCGAGCTGCTGCATGCCCGTGATGACCTGACAAACTTGTTCGCAAACGTTGACCTGCCGATTGTGATGGTTGGAAATGATCTGTGCATCCGCTGGTTTACTCCTGCGGCAGGAAATTTTCTAAGGCTGATCCCTGCCGATGTGGGTCGGCCGATCGGCAATTTTAATCCGGGAATTCTCGGGCAGGACCTGGAGCTAAAGATCCGGAATGTCATCGAAACTCTCAGTGTAAAGGAAACGGAGGTGCAGGACCAGACGGGGCGGTGGCACCTCTTGCGAATCCGCCCTTATAAAACCAGCGACAACAGGATCGACGGAGCAGTCCTCGTGCTCGTGGACATCGATGACCTGAGGCGATCGCTGGCCTTGTCGCGGGATTTACGAGCCATCATTGAGACGGTGCGAGAATGCGTGGTAGTGCTGGACGCCGACAGCGTGGTGAAAATCGCGAACAAGTATTTCTACAAGATCTTCCAGACCACAGAGGCGCTGACGGTAGGCCGGGTTATTTATTCAGTAGCTGAAGGGCGGTTGGATCTGCCTGGCGTGCGGAGCTTGCTGGATGGAGCGTACCATCAGGGGACGCGCTGGCAGAATTACAAGATCGAAGTTGAACAAGCCGACAAACAAAGGATATCTGTGTTCATGAATGCAAGCCGGTTGCCCGACACCGATATGATGCTTCTCGTCGGGCGCGACTTCGGACGCTAGTGAATTAACGAATACTCCTTGAGGAGAGCAAAAATCGGGAAAAATAAAACCGCTTCGAGGGATTTTAGGGAAGAAGAAAAAGAACAAATTGGCAGACGTGCGAAGAAATGAATCAAAACGGTGGCATGGTTGATGAACGTGAGCGAATTCAATCAAGGGTCAGGCCAGGTCAGAACGACCAACCTCAGACTTTCAAAAAAGCTTCCTTTGTCTCCGGAGAAAGGACTTCGTTCATGCTCCCCGTGCGGTATCCCTGCAAATCGAGTGTAACGTAAACAAATCCGAGTTTTTTGAAATGTTCAACGATGAGTTCGCGCATGCCTTCGTCGAACACGCGATGGAATTCCTGACTGCCGATTTCAAGCCGGGCCGTCTTGTCGTCATGATGACGGACGCGGAAGAAGCGGAATCCGTTATCGCGCATGAATGTCTCTGCCGCATCTATTTTCATAAGGTTCTCCTTTGTAATACCAAAGCCGTATGGGAAACGTGAAGACAAGCACGCGAACGAGGGTTTGTCCCACGTCGGAATCCCGAGATGTTTTGCCAAAACCCGCACGTCGTTCTTGGAAAACCCGGCTTCGAGAAGGGGAGACCGAACGTTTTGTTCCGATTTCGCTCTCATCCCCGGCCTGAAATCGCCAAGGTCATCCGTGATGGTTCCATCGGCAATCCAACGAATTCCCTCTTCCCGGGCTATGAAATTGAGTTTTCCAAATAACTCCGTTTTGCAAAAGTAACACCTGTCGGGCGGGTTTTCTTTGAATTTCAGGTTGTCTGTTTCCTCCGTTGCCACGACCCTGAATCGTGAGCCGAACTGTTCAGCTAAAGACACCGCCTCCTCGAATTCTCTTGTAGGATAGGTTTCCGAACGTCCAATGACGGCGAGAGCGTTGTCTCCTAAAACCTCAGTCGCAACCCGTATGAGCAATGTACTATCAATCCCTCCAGAAAAGCCGATGACAACACTGCCCATCTCGCGCAGCAGCGACTTTAGCTGCTCGTATTTTAATTGTATTTCTTCGCTCATCATTTCATAATCCATTATTCCAATAATCCACCACTCCAAGCACATGCTTCTTCTATGCTTTTAGCTTTTCTTCCAACGCTTTCCTCACCTCGTCTACCGGCATTTTCTCAGCCGTCCAAATCTCAAATGCTTTTGCGCCCTGGTTGATAAACATTTCCAGCCCGCCGATGGTCTTTGCGCCCGCTTCACGCGCACGTTTTAACAATGTAGTTTCAAGAGGCCTGTAAATCAAGTCGAAAACGATGTGATGCTTGAAAATCTCGAACGAGGGCGAAAGAGGTGAGTCGTCCGTTTTTGGCGCCATGCCAACCGGAGTTGCGTTCACGATCAACGAAAATTCTTTCGGTGAAAGATTCGCAAGCGAGAAATGTACGACCCGGGCATCTTCAATTTTCAGAGAAGCAATGATTGCTTTCGCCTTCTCTTCTGACCTCGTTGCAACAGTGATCAGAGACGGTGGGAAATATTTCTTTAGAGCGTAGAGGACCGCTCGGCATGCTCCCCCGGACCCCAACACCAGCACTTTGCTCCCTTCAATAGATGATTTGAGCGGCTCAAGACTCTTCAAAACTCCAAAAACGTCCGTGTTGTATCCAATAAGCCGACCTTCTTGAAGGGAGACGGTATTCACGGCGCCGATAGTTTTTGCTTCGTAGTCTGTATCATCGAGGAGCGAAAGAACAGACTCCTTGTGCGGCAGCGTCACATTAAAACCGATGAATCCCAACTTCCTCAAGTCGTTTACGGCCTCTCTGAGTGAGGCAGGTTCTATATCGTATGCGGAGTACAAACATTGCATCCCCAAAGTTTGGAACGCGAGGTTATGCATAAACGGAGAGAGAGAATACTCAACGGGGTGGCCGATGATTGCAAGAAAGCGGTAGTCGGGTGATAGCTGCGGGGGGAGAGTCACTACGAGGAAAAACTAACGCCTGAGAAGCCTGGAAAACGGTCTCGATCCGCTGAAACCAGGAAACTCAGACTTGAACAACTGCCTTAACTCCGGATCCAGGTCGAATGCATTTTTCAAGGATTCCAGCGCGCGCTCCTTATCACCGAGAAGGAGGAGGACCTTACCGTAACTATAATGGGAAGACGCAAACTTTGGCGACAACTTGATACTCTCCTCAAGGGCTTCGAGTGCTTTGAAGAATAATCCCATTTCTCCCAACGTATCGCCGTAATCATACCACGCTTCGGCGTTTGTCGCGTCGAATTTCAATACCATCTTGTAACTTTCAAGACAGTCATCAAGTTTACCCAGATTATACTCTGCGTCAGCCCGCGCATACCAGAGCTCAGGATAATCGTTGCACAACGTAAGAGCTTTCTTGTAATCGGTCAGCGCTTTTTTTGGTTTGTTGAGGGCATCCCAGCAGCATCCCCGGCCGAAATAAGATTCGTAATGGTTACTGTCATACTTGATGGCATTCGTGAAGCAAAAGATCGCGTCTTCGTATCTGACCAGCTCCTCGTACGCATTTCCGAGGTTATGCCATGCCGGGACATCGGATGCTTCGTGTTTCAGCGTTACTTTATAACAGTTGATGGCTTCGTCGAGCTTCCCGAGGTTCGCGAAGGCGTTGCCCATGTTGTACCACGCCGAGGGGAATTTCTCGTTGATGGCCAACGCCATCTCGTAACTTTGAATCGATTTCTGGTAGTCTCCCTTTCGGTTGAGTACAATTCCTCTGTTGTACCAGGCATTGAAGTTGAACGGATCCCTGTTGAGATGTTCGTCGTAGGATTTCACGGATTCTTCCAGCTTGTCCACGAAATCTAGACAATACCCGAGCTCATACCATGCATCTTTGTGCTCGGAGTTCAAGCTCAGGATTTTTCGGAAAGTCTGTATTGCTTCTTCGAACTTTTCTTCCTTTTCGAGCGTCAATCCTTTATGGAAAAGCGCTTCTTCATTGAAGGGGTCCAACTCGAGGGCTTTTTCCAACGAGGAAAGTGATTCCTCGACACGACCGAGGTTATCCAGTGTGATGCCGCGGTTAATATAGATCTCAGAATCGGTCGGATTCAGGCTGAGGGCCTTCTCGTAGCTTTCGAGGGCCTCATCATACTTAAAGAGGTTGTTCAGAATCATCCCTTTTTGCTGCCATGCGTCGGAGTTGAAGGGCTGGAACGAAAGAAGCCTCTCTGCGAAGCGTAAGGCCTCTTCGTACTCTTCGTGCTCAAAATAGAACTGGATGATTTCTTCGAGGGCTTCGGGGTTATTGATGTCGCGCGAACCATTTTTGATGGATTCGCGGAAGTTTCTCAGGTCGTCGTCGGAAGGTTCGTCGGACCTGCGGGGGAGGTCGTCGTCATCGAAACGATCAAGATCTGCCATCGTTTCCTTTCAGTTGTGGAGAACACATCGGCCCTTCAATCTCACCCACTGTCAATAAAGTAAATTTTGGAGTTGAAGTCAAGTAACGATTGAGCCGGATGGGGCAACTCCATCAGAATTCAACAGAAAGCACGCGTTGAGAATTGATTTTCGAGCCATGTTGGAGTATATTTAATACTTAAGCTTCGTGAATGGTCGCCGAGAACATCAAAAATATTCGCAAGCGCATTGAAGAAACGTGTTTTCGGTGCGGGAGAAGGCCGGATGATGTTCAGATTGTCGCGGTGACGAAGACTTTCGATGTCGAAAGAATCAAAGAGGCGCTCAACGCGGGTCATCGTGATTTCGGCGAGAATTATGCGCAGGAGCTTGCGCGCAAAAAAGAGGAATTAGGCGACTCTTCGGTTCGCTGGCACTTTATCGGCCATCTTCAGACGAATAAGGTGAAGTATATTGCAGACTTTGTTCATCTTATTCATACAGTCGACAACGAACGAGTTGTGGGAGAATTACAGAAGAGGGGCGAAAAGTTGAATCGCTCATTCGATGTGCTTGTCGAAGTACACACAACGGCAGAGGCGACAAAATCGGGAGTGGCACCGGCCCATGTTCTAGCTCTGGTAAAGTCGATTTCAAAGCTGCCGCGGGTTTGTGTTGGGGGTCTCATGACGATGGGCCCTTTTTCAGACGACCCCAACGATTCACGGCCGTCATTTCGCCAGCTGGCGGATTTGAAGAAGACAATTGAGCACGAAGGGATTGAAAACGTGTCGATGAAGCATCTCTCCATGGGAATGAGCCACGATTTTGAAGTTGGCATAGAGGAAGGAGCAACGATTGTCAGGATTGGGACGGCGATTTTTGGTAAGAGGGAGTTGTAGGTCGATTCGATCGACTACGCAAGCCAAACGAGATCGGAGTATCGCAATTTTTATTGCGACACTAGGCATGAAGCGTCAATAAAGATTGACGCAGGCCAAACAAGATTGGAATGTCGCAATCCTTATTGCGACACCAAGCAGAGAGCGTCAATAAGGATTGACGCAGGCCGAACGAAGCCAACAACAAAAATGAAGGTGGCGTATGAAAATCTCACCGCTTGAAGTGAAACGACAGGAGTTCAAGAAAGTCCTGAGGGGTTACGACCCTGTTGAGGTCGACACCTTTCTGGAAATGATCTCCAACGAGCTCGAAGAGCTCCTCGGCATGAACAAGCAAATGAAGGACAAGGCGATCGAGCTTGAGACTCAGCTTGCCGACTACAAGCACATGGAGAAGACACTTCAGCAAACGCTGCTTCAAGCACAGGAAACGAGCGGAAAATCCATCGAGAATTCCCGTAAAGAAGCCGACCTTATTATCAAAGAAGCGGAGCTGAAGGCTTCACAGATTGTTGAAAAAGCGAGGACGGATTTTTCTCGGACGAAAGAAGAAATTGCCAATCTCAAAGCTCGCAAGGAAAGCATTATCAGTCGATTAAAAGTGTTACTGCACTCGGAGCTTGACTTGCTCCGTGCGCTTGAAATCGACGAAGAGGACCTCTCCAGACACGACACCTCCAAAGGGACAGGAAAAGAGCATCTCGAAATCGAAGAGATTCTCAAAAAACTGTAACCGCCGTTCGCACAGCCGTTATGACTGAACTCCGGAAGCACATACAGGAAGCGGTGGATTTTATTCGGACGAAGACCGATGCGCGTCCGTCCATAGGAATTATTCTTGGAACGGGTTTGGGAGAGCTTGCAAAAGAAATTCAGCAGGAGAGAGCTATCGACTACGGCGACATTCCACACTTTCCTGTGTCGACAGTGGAATCTCATCATGGAAGGCTTCTCTTCGGGTCGCTTGCGGGGAAAAATGTTGTGGCAATGCAGGGCCGGTTCCATATGTATGAAGGCTACGACCTCAAGCAAGTGACATTTCCTGTGCGCGTTATGAAATTTCTGGGAGTCGAGAGCCTCTTGATTTCGAACGCTGCCGGAGCCTTGAACCGAAAATTCAAAAAAGGCGACGTGATGATCATGTCTGACCATATTAATTTGCTCGGTGACAACCCTCTGATTGGCCCAAACGACGAGACGCTCGGCCCGCGGTTTCCAGATATGTCGGAACCTTACAGTAAAGAGTTAATAGGTCTGGCTGAAAAATCGGCGAAAGATCTGAGAATCAAGGTTCGGAAAGGCGTCTACGTTGCGATGCAAGGTCCCAATCTCGAAACAAGAGCAGAATACCGTTTTCTTCGCACCATTGGCGCAGACGCCGTCGGGATGTCGACAGTCCCGGAGGATATCGTTGCGGTGCACATGGCAATGAAAGTGCTCGGCGTATCCATTCTGACGGACGAATGTTTTCCCGAAACGCTCAAACCGGTGACGCTGGAGGAAGTGATCGCCGTTGCGAACAAAGCAGAACCGAAAATGACCGCCATCATGAAGGAGGTCGTGAAGAGGATGAAACCGTAGCATGGCGGGTACGGGAAAGCTGTTGATATTGCTCGGGGGAATTCTTGTTGTCGTCGGCGTCGTTTTGACGTTTTTCGACAAAATTCCTTACCTCGGAAAACTGCCAGGCGATTTTCATGTGAAGAAAGACAACTTTGAGTTTTATTTTCCGCTTGCAACGGGCGTTGTCCTTAGCCTTTTGCTCTCCGGCATTCTTTGGGTTATCAACCATTTTGGAAAACGATAGAAGCCGTGTTTAAGCAGCTTTCAGACAAGCTTAACTATCACGAGCTCGAAACCCGGATACTCACATTCTGGGAAGTAAGCAAGATTTTCGAGCAAAGCATCTCGTCCCGCGAAGGAAAGCCGCAGTTTACTTTCTACGAAGGCCCGCCCACGGCAAACGGCCGGCCGGGGATTCACCACGTGATGAGCAGGACCCTCAAAGATCTGATTTGCAGATACAAAACCATGCGAGGTTTTCAGGTCCCTCGCAAGGCGGGATGGGATACTCACGGCCTCCCCGTGGAAATCGAAGTCGAAAAAATGTTGGGGTTTAAACACAAAGACGAGATCGTCAAATACGGGGTGGCGAAGTTCAACGAAGAGTGCAAAAAGTCAGTCTGGAAGTACAAAACGGACTGGGAAGAGATGACGCGTATCATGGGTTACTGGGTTGACCTGGAACATCCCTACGTCACGTTTGAGAACAACTACATTGAGTCGGTTTGGTGGGCGTTGAAGCAGTATTTCGACAAAGGGATGATGTACAAGGGATACAAGATCCAGCCATACTGCCCGCGATGTGAGACCCCACTATCATCACATGAGGTGTCACTCGGCTACAGGGATGTCAAGGACCCCTCTGTGTATGTAAAGATGAAGGTCAAAGGGGAAGACAAAACGTATTTCCTTGTCTGGACGACAACTCCTTGGACATTGATTTCAAACGTCGCTCTTGCAGTCCATCCGGATGTCGATTACGTCAAAGCTGAGCACAAAGGCGAGAAGCTTATACTCGCCGAGGCGCGCCTGAACGTACTTGGAGAACAATACAACGTTCTCGAAAAATTCAAAGGCTCAAAACTCTCGAACAAAGAATATGAGCGGTTGTTCGAGTATCATCGTGTAAAAGAAAAAGGCTGGTATGTTGTTCTTGCTGATTTTGTCACGACGGAAGATGGCTCCGGCATCGTTCACATGGCTCCGGCGTACGGCGAAGACGATTATCAGCAGGCGCAAAAATATGGCTTGCCGACAATTCATCCTGTGAACAAATCCGGTGAGTTCGGCCTGGAGGTCACGGATTTCGCAGGTAAGTTTGTCAAAGAAGCAGATCCTGAAATTATCGCCAACCTGAAAAACCGTCGATTGTTGTTCAAGAAAGAAACATACTTGCACAGTTACCCCCATTGCTGGCGATGCGAGTCACCGTTGTTGTATTATGCGCGGGACTCCTGGTACATTCGCACGACAACTTACGCGCCGCGCATGAGGGACGTGAACAGGACGATTAACTGGATTCCGGAGGAGGTCGGCTCCGGCCGTTTCGGGAACTGGCTGGAAGAAAACAAAGATTGGGCAATCTCGCGCGACCGTTTCTGGGGAACGCCCCTGCCCGTGTGGGTGTGTCAGAAATGCGGCCATCAGAAATGCGTTGGGAGTATCGAAGAATTGAAAAAAGGAAAAAACCTTCCTCAGCCGATCGACCTGCACAAGCCCTTTGTCGATGCAATTACGTTCGAGTGCGAAAAATGCAAAGGAACGATGAATCGGACTCCGGAGCTCATCGATGTGTGGTTTGATTCAGGGTCCATGCCGTTTGCGCAATGGCATTATCCTTTTGAGAACAAAGAGATTTTTGAAAAAGCCTACCCCGCCGATTACATCTCAGAGGGCATCGACCAGACGCGCGGATGGTTCTACACGCTTCATTCCATCGGTACGTTCCTTTTTGACAAGCCGGCGTACAAGAATTGCCTTGTGAATGAGCTTATACTGGACAAACAGGGTCAGAAAATGTCGAAGTCAAAGAAAAACACTGTTGACCCGTTTGAGCTCATCCGCAAATACGGCGCAGACGCGACCCGCTGGTATCTCGTTACCAATAGTCCCGTTTGGCGTCCAACGTTGTTTGATGAAACAGGCGTGGGTGAGGTGCAGCGAAAATTCTTCAGCACTCTCCTGAACACCTATTCGTTTTTTGCTCTCTACGCCAATGTGGACAAGTTTCAGGGAACTGAGAAGCCGGTTCCTACGGCGGAAAGGCCGGAAATCGACCGATGGATTCTCTCCGAATTGAATTCCCTGGTCAAGAATTACACACAATGGATGGAGGAGTTCGATGTCACGAGGGCGGCAAGAAGTGTGAGTGATTTCACAATCGATCAGCTTTCCAACTGGTATGTTCGGAGAAACCGGAGGAGGTTCTGGAAAAGTGAAAAAGGCAAAGACAAGACGGCAGCATATCAAACGCTCCACGGATGTCTCACCACTGTTGCCAAACTGATGGCGCCGTTTGCACCTTTCCTTGCCGATGAGCTGTATCAAAACCTTAACCCCGGGCGCGAAGAGTCGGTTCATGTGACGTTGCTTCCCGCAGCGGACGAAGCGACGATCGATATGGAACTCGAAAGGAAAATGGAACGGGCAATTCGTGTGGTAAGTCTGGTGAGGGCCATGAGGATGAAATCCAACCTCAAGGTGCGCCAGCCGCTCACGAAAATCATTCTCCCGGTTGCGTCCGAAAAAGAAAAAGCTGAAATCCAACATATGCAAGATGTTATACTTGATGAAATTAATGTGAAACACATCGAGTATGTCGCAGAGGAAGCAGGCGTGTTCAGAAAGAAAGCGAAACCGAACTTCAAAACCCTCGGGCCAAAATTCGGCAAGGATGTTCAGGCGATAGCCGCCAGGATTCGAGAGTTCACCTCCCGGGAGATCAATGAGCTGCACCACGCGGGAACACTTGCACTTTCGGTAAATGGTCACGATTATACAGTATTGCCCGAAGATGTGGAGGTTCTCCATGAGGAGACAAAGGGTTGGCTCGTGGAGAGCGAGGGGAGCATTACGGTTGCGTTGGACACGCAATTGAACGACGAGCTCGTTGACGAGGGGTTGGCGAGGGAATTTGTGAACCGTGTGCAGAATCTGAGGAAAGATTCCGGGTTTGAAGTAACAGACCGTATCAAAATCTATTATAAATCGACGGATAGGCTCGCCAAAGCGCTTGCCAGACTGGCTTCCTACGTTCAGCAGGAAACCCTGGCAACAGAAATCCGTAATGTTTCGAAGGATGGAAACGGCAAAGTTTCATTCACTGCTGAGGATATTAACGGAGAGAAGGCGGAGATTGGGGTGGAGAGGATTCACAGTTAACCAAAGGGGAACACTCTGATGCCAGCAACAAAAAAGAAAACCGCTGCAAAGAAAAAAGCGTTGCGGGTTGTAAAAACACCGAAGGTGAAGCAGCCGAATGTCAAAGCAAAGCCGGCGCCGCCCAAAGCACCCATTCAGCGGAAAAAAGGCTATACGAAAGCCGAATTGGATTACTTCAAAAACATCATCGTGGAGAAGCGCAAGGAAATTCTCGAGGAATTGGAATCTCTCAAATCGAGTATGATGGATGTGACGACAGGAGAGTACGTGACGGAGAATTCGACGTACTCGCTGCACATGGAGCAGGGGACTGACGCTATGGAGCGCGAAAAAACGTTCCTATTCGCATCGCGTGAGGGGAAATTCCTGAACTACCTTGACGACGCCTTGAAACGGATTGAAAAAGGCGATTACGGTTTTTGCCAGGATTGCGGAAAGTTGATCGAGAAAGAGCGGTTAGAAGCCGTGCCCCATGCACAGCTCTGCGTCCAGTGCAAACTGAAACGCGGAAAATAGACGGCGAGACCAAAGGCTCATGCGCGTCCTTTACGTCACGGGTAGCATTGTAGTTCTGGACCAGATCACGAAGTTGCTGGTGAAAGGGTTTACCATTTCCTTTCTTGATTTTTATCATCCGGGGATGCAGCTTGGTGCGAGTATTCCCATCTTTGGAGATTTTCTTCGGCTGACGTTTATTGAAAATCCGGGAATGGCGTTTGGCATCGATATCGGCGGAAGGCTTTTCCTAACCATTTTTTCGATCATTGCAAGCGCAGGAATTCTCGTTTATTTGTACAGAATTCGCGAGGAAACGCTGGCAGTCCGCATTCCGTTGGCGATGATTCTCGGCGGTGCAATCGGCAATCTGATTGACCGGGTCTTCTACGGCGTGATTTTTGGCGAGAGTTCACTTTTCTACGGCAAAGTCGTTGATTTCATCGATGTCGATTTTTTCAACATTGATTTCGTCGGTTTTCACATCTCCCGATGGCCTGTGTTCAACATAGCCGATGCTTCGGTTTCCATCGGCGTCCTTATTCTCCTCGTGTTTCATCGGAAATTCACGAGCGTTGAGGAGCCGCAGGTATCACTGGCTTCAACCACTCAACAGTCATCCACCGACGGCATGAAAAACGGATCATCCGGGCCCTCCAGCGACGTCTCCACTCCCACACCTTCCTGACATGTCCGCACGGGCTGGATCAACAACGCCCGATTCTGAAGAATCATCCGAGCGGGACACTCTTCGCATCGTTGTTCCTCCCAAGCAATCAAAAGAGCGGCTGGACATCTATCTGACGCACCAGGTTGAGAACGCGACGCGTAACAAGGTGCAGCGCGCTATTCAAGCGGGGCTTGTCCTCGTCAACAACAAGAAAGTGAAGCCGAGCCACCAGGTCTCGCCGCTTGAGGTTATCGATATTACATTTGACCGTCCGAAGTATCCTGAAGCAAGCCCAGAAAATATACCGATCGAGATTCTGTATGAGGACGAAGAGCTCTTGATTGTCAACAAGCCGGCGGGGATGGTCACTCACCCCGCGTATGGAAATTATTCCGGTACCCTGGTAAACGCGTTGCTCTATCACAGCGGCCGCCTGTCGAAGGTCAATACTGAGCTTCGACCCGGGATCGTCCACAGGCTTGACAAAGACACGAGCGGGCTGATGGTCGTTGCGAAAACGGATTCAGCGCACCATCACTTGGCAAAGCAATTTTCGCGCCGAACAATTGAAAGGGAATACGTTGCGATCGTCTGGGGGAGACTCAAGCAACCGCGGGGAACTATCGAAGCAAGCCTTGGGAGGAGTAAAAAAGACAGAAAGAAGGTCGCAGTGGTTTCAGACGGCAAGCATGCCGTGACGGAATACGAAGTACTGGAGCAATTTGATTTCCTCTCCTTTGTGCGTTTGAAACTCAGGACCGGACGCACACACCAGATTCGTGTGCACCTGGCTCACGTGGGTCATCCAGTTTTCGGTGACCCGACCTACGGCGGGAGGAATGACCAATGGGGAGGAATGGAGGGAAAAAAATCTCAAAAGGCGGCGAAGCTCTTGAACCTCATCTCACGGCAGGCTTTGCACGCGAAGACGATCGGTTTTGTTCATCCTGTTACGAAGAAACAAACCAAGTTTGATTCTGAAATACCGGACGACATGAAGAGTGTTCTGGCGGGAGTCAGACAATAAACAAGAAACGTGCGACGCTCAACTTCAAGCGTCGCACGCACCAGCCGCAGGTTAGTCTCTGCCCCTCTTCCGTTCTTCACGGCGCGGCTGATTTCCTCGATTTCCTTCGCCCCTTGGTTGTCGGCTGCCCGGTGTTTGACGTTCGACACGTGGAGACGGTAACTGTTGCCTTTGATATTGAGGAGAACTGTCACGACGAAGTTCTCTTTGCTCTCGCTGCGGGGCTTGTCTCGGCTCGATGCGCGGTGTTCTCGACTCGGGACGATTTTCCGGAATGAACTGCTCCCTCCGTTCACGGGGTTTTGTCGATTCTCTTGTTTTTTCCTGTTCCCGCTTACCGCGTTCGATTTGACGCGGGTCATCCCCAGCGGGGCGAGAGCCCGGGTCTGAGTCACGAGGAGTTCGCTCAATACGCTTGAGGTCCAGCGTTGTCCTGCGGTCTGCACGCCGAGCGTCAATTCTCACATCGCGCTCTTGTTCCATTTCGGTCTTCTTCGGTCGATAGACTTCAATTCGTTCGCGGGATCCGTCTCGAACAACCCTTTCGGTGGAACGCTCCCGCACATCAGCAATTTCCATCCGATCAATACGAGTTCGTCCACGTCGTTCGACGAATCCGCGGTCGACTCCCCGGTTGATGATCCGGTCGCGGTCGACCTCGTAACCTCCCGCCGAGCGCGTCGTCCTGATCAGACGCCGCGTGCTGCCCGCGTCTACATAATGTCGTGTAATGACCGGTGAGCCGAAATTGCGGCAATGGATGAAGCTCCAGTAGTGAACCGGCGCCACCCATTGCGTTGTAAAACGGATACCCACGGAGAAACTGAAATGCGCATACGGCGGCAGGGGAGCCCATCCGATGTAGTCATCGTTGTATCGCCATTCAACCCATGCCGGCCCCCAGACGTCGTCGGGAATCCAGATCCATCCGTAGAAGTCGTCATAGTACCATCGTCCGTAGTGATAGACTGCCCAGCCGAAGGGTTCCTGTGAAACCCAGTACCAACCGTGGTCGGTCCAGGCCCAACGGCCGTACATGTACGGGCGCCAACCCAATCTGACGCGCAATGGTCGCCACGCGTACATACCGCTTTCGATTTCGATCCACTCACCATGGGGTCCCAGGGAGGAATAGAAAAACGCTACTCTCCCTCTTTCGAAGGAAGCCGATCCATGAGATGTGGAGTTTTCGGCCGTTATCAGAATCAAGCTAAGAAGCAAAACGAGTCTTTTCATGGTACACCTCATTTGAATTCTCTTGTCATAAAAGCATCAACGTCTGTGCCATGTCAGGGAACTCACACCTTTGCCGTATTGTCAGGAAAATGAATGTGTTCCGTTTCTTTTACTATGCAATCGTGTCAAATTGTGCGCAGTTCCTTGATTCAATAAGCAAAAATTTTCATCTTGGCAAAAGCACCTTTTTCAGACAAGAAACCACTAAAAACGCCCAACGAGGAACCTATGTTCACAACGTCGACGATGCGTATTCGAGCCAACTTTCGAGAGAATAATCTCTTGAAATTTCTTTGTGTTGCATATGCCCTCGTTTGGATCGTTACCGCAATTCAGCCTGTGTATCCGTCGGATTGGATGCTGGAGAATATCCTCGTCGGTCTTTTTGTGCCGGGTTTAATTGCCACGTACAAGAGATTTCCATTATCGGATTTGTCGTATATCTGCATTGCCGCGTTCATGACGCTTCATGCCATCGGGGCTCATTATACCTATGCAGAAACGCCTGTCGGCTTCTGGATGCAAGACTGGTTCAACTTCGAGCGTAATCATTTTGACCGCGTTGTGCACTTTGGTTTTGGCCTTCTCATGGCGTATCCGGTTCGTGAAATATTTTTGCGTGTTGCGCGGTCGAAAGGATTCTTTGCATACTATCTTCCGCTGGACGTCACGCTCGCGTTTAGTGCGGGCTACGAGATCATCGAAATGCTCGTCGCTGTTGCCGTAAGTCCTGAAGTCGGGACTGCGTATTTGGGAACTCAGGGAGATGTCTGGGACGCGCAGAAAGATATGGGTCTTGCGGCGCTGGGCGCCGTCATTTGCATGGTAGCGACCGCGGCCATTCGCGCAGTGCGCAAGAAACCTCACGTCCCGGAATACGAAGATGAGTCGTAGACTGTCCGACGGTCGTCTTAAGGAATTCTTGGAATGGCCGTGACTTTTTTTTATATTTCTTTATGCAACACCCCGAACTTCTCCTCGTCCTTGATTTCGGTTCGCAATACACTCAACTCATTGCGCGAAGGATCCGGGAACTAGGGGTTTATTCGGAAATCCATCCCTATAACATTCCGGTAGAAAAAATTCGACAGCTGAATCCGGCAGGCGTTATTCTATCGGGAGGTCCTTCCAGCGTGTACGAACAAGAGGCTCCGAAGCCGACTGAAGAAGTCTACCGCCTTGGTGTGCCTGTGCTTGGGATTTGCTACGGTCTGCAGCTGATTGCGGATCAGCTTGGCGGGAAAGTTGATGCGTCCGCACGAAGGGAATACGGAAAAGCATCTCTCCATATCGACAATCGTGATGACCTTTTCTGGGGATTGAACGGAGCGACTTCTGTCTGGATGAGCCATGGCGATTCCTTAAGTCGGATTCCTCCTGACTTCGAACCCATTGCTCACAGTGACAACTCTCCGATATGCGCCATACGGAATCCGAGCCGAAAAATCTATGGTGTTCAGTTCCACCCCGAGGTTGTCCACACGCCCGAAGGCGGTAAAATACTCTCCAATTTTGTTTTCAGAATCTGCAAAGCTCAAGGGAACTGGACTCCGGATTCTTTTGTCCAGCAAGCGACGAAAGAAATCAAGGAACGCGTGGGACAGACAAAGGTGTTGTGCGCCCTCAGCGGAGGAGTCGATTCGACTGTTCTTGCCGTTCTGCTCCACAAAGCTGTCGGCGACAGGCTGCATTGTGTGCATATTAACAACGGGCTTATGCGAAAGAACGAAAGTGAAAAAGTCACGCGGTTATTCGGACAACAATTCCATATTAACCTTGTGTCGGTCGATGCATCCAACATTTTTCTGCGTAACCTTGCAGGCATCACCCATCCGGAAAAGAAAAGGAAAATTATCGGCAAGACGTTCATCGAGGTTTTTGAGGCTGAAGCCAGGAAACTCGACGGGTCGGTGGAGTTCCTCGCACAAGGAACTCTGTATCCGGACGTGATTGAATCGGTTTCATTCAAAGGGCCTTCCAAAACGATTAAGACACATCACAATGTTGGTGGATTGCCGAAGGATATGCGGCTCAAACTGGTCGAGCCGTTCAGGGAGCTTTTCAAGGATGAAGTTCGCAATATCGGCCGTCTGTTGAGTGTCCCCGAAGAGTTCATTGAGCGTCATCCCTTCCCGGGTCCGGGACTCGCTGTGAGAGTGTTGGGAGAGATAACGAAAGAAAAACTCGAACTTCTACGCGAGGCAGACGAAATTTTCATACAAGAACTGAAAAAGACAAATCAGTACAATGAAATCTGGCAGGCGTTCGTCGTTTTGCTGCCGCTGCGCTCTGTAGGAGTCATGGGAGACGGCCGAACGTACGAATATACCGTCGCACTCCGTGCCGTCACGAGCATCGACGGCATGACCGCCGATTGGGCCAGAATTCCGGCAGACCTGCTTGCAACAGTTTCAAGCCGCATCACGAATGAGCTCAAAGGAATCAATCGTGTGGTGTATGATGTGAGCTCCAAGCCCCCGGCAACAATCGAATGGGAATAACCTCTCGGCATGTGATCCACGAAAAGCCCTCTCAGCATTCCAACGCCTCTACCTCATGATCGAACTTCGAAACATCACAAAGAAATTTGGCAGTTTTACAGCCGTCAACGACCTCTCGCTGAAAGTCAACAAGGGGGAGTTCTTCGGCTTCCTCGGCCCCAACGGAGCAGGAAAAACGACAACGATAAAAATGATGGCGGGACTCTTCTCGCCAACAAACGGAGAAATCGTTATCAACGGTTATAATGTCGTTACACAGCACATTGAGGCAAAACAAACCATAGCGTACGTTCCGGACCAGCCATTTCTCTATGATAAACTAACGGGGCGAGAGTTTCTCTATTTTGTCGGCGGGCTGTACAAGATCAATAAGGACAAACAGCACAAAGTGATATCCGAACTCATCGAGCATTTTGAGATTGGCGATTGGGTGGACAAGAGGACTGAAGACTATTCACAGGGAATGCGCCAGCGAATTACCATCGCGGCTGCACTGATGCATGAACCGAAGACCATCATCATCGACGAGCCCATGATTGGACTGGATCCAAGGAGCGCCAAAATTGTGAAGGACACTCTCCTGGAACAGGCAAAAAAAGGCGTCTCGCTGTTCATGTCCACGCACAGCCTGCCTGTGGCGGAAGAATTGTGCGACACAATCGGCATCATCAAAAACGGACGGTTAATTTTCTGCGATACGCAAGACAAACTACAAGTGTACAAGAAGCAATATGACGGCAAGTTTGAATCCGTGTTCCTGGAGCTGACAAAGTAAAGGGATGAACGACCTCCTGCACGTACTGAAATACAAGCTCATCGCCTTCATCAAAGGGACGTTTGATTTTCGATTCATGACCGTTGCCCGCGGGCTGGGGTCTCTTATGGTGTTTGGCGGCTTCGCGGTCGGAGCGTACATGTTGTCGTTTGAAATCACGCGATATGTTCTTGAAAACACGAGGACGGGACTGTATCTCTACCACAGGTTTATTTCCATGATGCTGTTTGTTTTCTTTGTGGCTGTGAACCTGGGTAACATCATTGTGTCCTACGCGACGCTGTACAAATCGTCCGAAGTGAATTACTTCTTCACGAAGCCGCTTTCTTACGCAACCATCTTCGCGCTGAAATTCTTTGACAATTTTCTTTACAGCTCGACAACGTTGTTCCTTGTTGCCTTCATGGTTCTGTGGGGGTATGGAAACTATTTCGGCTATCCATGGTATTTTTTTGCGGGAGTGATGGTCTTTGTGCTCGTGCCATTTATGTTTCTTTCTGCCTGTATTGCGGTGCTGATTCTTATGGCTATCATGAAGGTCACGAGCCGCCTCGGTTTCCGCAAAGTTATGGCTCTCCTGTTCACGGTTTACTTCGGCTTCATTTTCCTGTTTTTCCGTCTCTCCAACCCGATTAAGCTTGTGGAAGAGGTGAACCGGTATTACCCGAATGTCGACCAGTATCTTTCCCAGCTTACACCCGGCTTCCTCAGCTATCTGCCTAACCACTGGGTTTCAGAGTTTTTATTTTTTGTTGCGCGGGGAGAAATTTCACAGGCGTTACCGTTTGCCGGCATCGTTTTTGGCGTGGCTCTTGCCGCGTTTCTGGTGGCCCTCCTTGTGGCGAACAAGTTCTATTATCGAAGCTGGCTGGTGTCATTAGAGGTTCACTCCTCGAAAAGCGTCCCATATTCAATGAACCGCCACGGATTTTTTGATTTTAGAAAGAAATCGATTCTTCCTTTACAAACGGAGGTCCTTCTCAAAAAAGAATTCTTTTCGTTCATCCGTGAACCCAGCCAGTGGATTCACCTTCTCGTTATGATGGTTCTTACGTTTATTTTTGTGTTGAGCATCGGCAATCTGAATCTCCGGCTTCGCGTAACGGAGATTCAGTTGATTACGTATCTTGTGCTGTTTGCGTTTGGCGGCTTCCTGTCGTGCTCCCTTGCCCTTCGGTTTGTGTTTCCGATGATCAGCATGGAGGGCAATGCATTCTGGTCCCTCTTGAGTGCACCTCTTGACCGCCAAAAACTGTATTTTACCAAGTTTGCCGTCGGATTTGTTGTTGTTGGTCTGCTCGCCGAATTTGTCGCAATTGCTGTCAACCTGCCGTTTGTCCGATTGACGGCGCGTTTCCCGCTGCTTCTCTATTTTGGAGTCTTTGCCGCTTTTTGGATGTCCCTGTGCATTGTGGCTGTGAATCTCGGGCTCGGCGGCTATTTTCCGAGTTACCAGGAAAAAAACCCCATCCGTGTGGCATCGACACAGGGTGCGACCCTCACGTTTCTTGTTTCACTCGTGTACCTCATCACCCTGGTTGCGATTTTCATCCTTCCACTTACCCGGTATTTTGAATCTCTCTTCGTTTTTCGGCCGTTCAACATCTCGAGCATTGTCCAGCCGGGAACGCTGCTTGCCGTTGTATCCGCCGCGCTGGCCGGTTTTTCCATGTATGTCGGCATGAGGGCGTTGCAGCGAGATTTCTAATTGCAAATGAAACCGTGAAGTGCTAATTTTCTTTTGCCATGGATGAGCCAACCCTACAGGGATTGCTCGAACAGGCGCGCTCGTATGTCGCCGAGGGCAAATTGCTCCATGCAACGCAGATCTATCATCGCATCACCATGGCCGCGCCGCACGTCGACATGGCGTGGATCGAGCTTTCCAAAGCGTACGTTGAGTTGAGGCGTTTCGATGTTGCGGAGAGGACATTGTTGCAGGCTCTGAAGATTGCTTCCGACCCCGCCGAAGCACAGTACCTCCTGGGGACGCTTCACCTGAAAACAGAGAATTTCACACCCGCACTCGAGTATTTTCGGAACCTTTTGGAAAGCGAGGAAACGCTTTCACGCACTCTGCGCGCGCATCTCCATTTCAACACCGGCCTCGCGCACTGGGGCAAGGAAAACTGGACGCTTTCAGAGCTGCACTTCCGAAAAGTGCGGGAGCTCAACCCCAATTTCCCGAGAATCAGCGAATCAATAGCCGAATTGTTGCTCAGGCGGGGGGCCGTGCTCGAGGCGATTAAGGTATTGAAGCGTGGAATGCTGACGGAGCCATACAGCTGGATTGGCCATTATTTGCTCGGCATTGCATTTACAAGGTCAAAAGAATGGCAAAAGGCCCTTGATGAGTTTACGACAGCCATTGAAATGGACCCAAGTGAACCGCGTGCCTGGCAGATGTGCGGGGAGGTTCTTATCACGCTCCAACAACTGGACCAGGCAGAACATTATTTGCGAAAAGCCCTGGAGCTTAATCCTACTCTCGCCGATGCTTGCGCTGATTACGGATTCGTGTTCTTGAAACGCGGCGACCTGCGCAGAGCAAATGAGTATTTTGAGCAAGCACTCACCATAGAGCCCGGAAACCCCAAAGCCCAACAAGGAAAACGAGAATTGAGATTCGAAAAGAAGCGCTAGATGACCCCCCGAAGAGCCCTCCTTCTCACATTCATTCTTTCCTTCTGCATAGCATTCCCTATGTTTGCAAAGCCTTCGGTGAGTCTCCACGACAGCGTCGGATTCAGGCCAGAAGTGGAACGGCTGTTTGTCGAAGCTATGAGGGTATTTACTGCCGGCAGATTTGACAGCGCTGCATCGCTGTTTGCAAAGCACATCAAGGACTTTCCGCGCAGCCACAGGTCGACGGGCTCCTATATCATGGGCGCTAAGGCGTACTACAGGCTCGAAAACTTCCGCGAGTCCATCAGGTTTCTGAAGGATCTCATCGACCTGTATCGGGGATGCTCGAGCTCCTGAGTTCTGCGAACCTGAGCGCCGCACAGATGCAATTATTGCTTGGAGGTGTCACCAGTGAAGAGGTCCGTGCTCTTATTGAGCTTCGCATCGCGGAGAAAGTCTTTGCCTCGGGGGATGTCAGGTCTGCTCAAGAGATGCTCAGGTCTGTTGCTTCCAGGGATGCAACGATCAAATATGTTGGCGAGGCTCTCACACTGTTGCAAAAATATGAGAAGGCCGGGATCGTCCGGGTTGGCGTTGTGCTGCCTTTGATGCTGAAAGCGGAAAAGTCTTCTGCAAAAGAGCTCGGTATAGAGCTCTTGGACGGGATACGATTCGCCACCGACGAACATAATCAGGAAGCCCTTCCCCGGGTGGAACTTGATATCAGAGACAGCGAGCGCGATCCAAGCGTGGCAGCACGACAGGTGAGTGAACTTTGCGGGGATGACAAAGTTGTGTCGATCTTTGGGCCTGTCTTCAGCAATGAAGTCTTTGCAAGCGCCGGTATTGCGAATGCCCGGAATGTCCCTCTCGTAACACCAACAGCCACGGCAAACGGGATTGCCGCAATGGGGGGTTTCATTTTTCAAGCTAATCCGGACTATGAGGTGCGAGGAAGAGCGATGGCACGGTTCGCCTATCAATCGCTGAAAGATAGCACGTTCGCCGTACTCGCCCCCGTGGAGCCTCCCGGAAAACTGATGGCAGACGCCTTCATCGACGAAGTGCACCTCCTGGGATGGACTCTGATCGATGTTCAATGGTATCAGGCAGGGACAACGGACCTTCGGGTGCAACTCGAAACGATGCGAAAAAAGGCTCTCGATGCTGCTGCGTCACCTTTTCTGGATTTTTCAAGAACCATCAAACATAGCGATGTGAACAAGATGGTTGCGCTGGGGATTTCTCAGAGATTGCTTGATTCCTTGATGGAGGTTGGCGGTGTTGCTCCTGTGGACAAGCTGTTTGGCAGGAACGGAAAACATATTGCAGATTCGCTGGGCCTGGAAACCCAGCGGCCAATTGTCAGGGCTGATAGCCTCGGATTGCCAGTGGAAAACATCCAGGCCATCTTCGTTCCAATTTCGAGCTCGGAAGAAATCGGAATAGTGGGGTCTCAACTCAAATTGTTCAACTTTCGCACACAGCTGCTTGGTACGGGAGAGTGGCAGGATCCTGCAGAGCTTGACCAGCACCGTCAGTACGTCGACGGGGTAGTCTTCTCGACGGACGCGGATTGGGACGAGAAGGATCCAGACTTCAAGTTGTTCATGGCCAAATTCCAGCAGGCGGAGAAAAAGCGGCCGACAAAGAACACTCTCTACGGATACGATCCAATGAAGCTACTCCTCAAAGTGATAAAGGACGGAGCGTCGCACAGGAATGAAATCGCCGCTAATCTCGCTGCAATCCAGGATTACAAGGGAATCCACTCAAAGATATCGTTTGGCGAGAGGCGCGTGAATTCCTATCTTTCGTTTCTTCAGTTCAAAGGTCGCTCGGTGAGAAAACTCGGAGAGATCGATATTTCATTGCCGTCCACACCAACGCCGTGAGGTCGAAAGAGAAACACAAAAACCGAGTTCTTTCAAGGACGCTCTACACGGCCACGATCAAGGACTGGCCGGAAGGAGATCGTCCTCGAGAAAAGATGTTTCAAAGGGGAGCGGAGGCATTGACAGAGGCTGAACTTCTCGCGATCCTCATCCGCACGGGTACAAAAGGTTCAACTGCCGTTGACCTTGCAAAAAGGCTTTTGAGAGAAGGAAGAACGTTGAAGGATCTGGCGGAGATGGCCCCGGCCGAATTCAAGTTCTTCGGTATCGGCCGGGCGCGGGCGTCGGCAATTGTGGCTGCATTTGAGTTGTCGCGGCGTTTTAAGCCGACCGACGGAGCAGACCAACCTGTGTTTCGAACCCCCGAAGATGTCGCAAAAAGGTTCTTTGCGAAGTTTCGGGACGTTAAGCACGAAGAGTTTTGGTCGGTGCTTCTCAGTACATCGAATCGACTCGTTTCAGAACGGAGAGTCACATCGGGTACACTCAATACCTCACTGGTGCATCCCCGGGAATGTTTCAGACCCGCCATCAAAGAATCGGCAGCGAGTGTGATTTTTTTACACAACCATCCAAGCGGAAATCCCGAGCCGAGTGCTGAAGATATTGCAGTCACAAAACAGCTTGTCGAGTCAGGAAAAATTCTTGGCATTCCGGTCCACGACCATATAATCATTGCAGGAAATTCGTTTACAAGCTTCGCGGACCGTGGCCTTCTCTGAGAACGTCGGAATCAAACAATGGGGTGCGGCAAACCCGAGGATACGGGAACGCAGGAGAAAACTGACCGCGCCATTTCATCCTGCAAAACAAAACCTTTTCTTCTTGACTTTTTAACCTCGTTTCTTTATCATACTCCAGATTTCGATACTTTTCTTTAAGCATAGCTGGATTGGAAGGAGGAATTTCATGAAGAAGATACTCGCCGTCTCTCTAGTGGGAAGCCTTATGATTGCGGTTGCTCTCACAGGGTGCAGCAGCAAACCGTCGACGGAAGAAATGAAACAACTGGAGGATCTGAGGGCGGAAGTCGCATCGCTGGAAAAAGAGATTGCCACGAAGGAATCTGAAAGGGCATCGCTGCAAAAAGCCATGACCGATAAGGATGCTCAGCTTGCTCAGTGCGCGAAGGATCGGGAAGCCCTTGAACAACGCATGAATGCAAAGTAACGGAAGGAAGGAGACAACGAAATGAAGAATACGAATCGACTGAGCGTCATTCTGGTTTTGAGTGCACTGTTGGTAGCTCCCGCCTTCTCTCAGGAGTTGTCGAAGGAAGATTGGCAAAAACAAGTAACGGAGTTGACAACAAAACGTAATGATTTGAAAAACAAGCTTGCAACTTTGCAGTCTGAAATTGCGAGCCTCCAAAAACAGGACGGCGATAAAGCGGCTGCTCTGAAACAATGCGAGGACGCGCTTGCCGCTCTCGTCGGACAATCCGAAGCTCCCCTGATTGCCCTCCTGGACAAAATCGATATGCGGTTGAATGAACTCTCGCGATTATCGAATCA
>JACPSI010000140.1 GCA_016193365.1 Ignavibacteriales bacterium | reverse complement strand
GACGTCTCGGCAATCTGAAAATCGATCCTCGTAGACGGATTGAAGGGGTTGGGGAAATTCTGAAGCAGGTCAAAACGGTGCACGACATCTGCAACGTTGCCGACCCCGACAGGCGCGCTGCCGTTTCCAGTCAAAGTTACTTTGGCGGGCGAATTCAATGAGCTGTTGGCGATCAAGAGAGTGTCCCATTGAGCGCCAAGCACTTGCGGGAAAAAAGTAATCGTTCCGTTTACGGTGTCGTCGAGTTGAATCAGAACGGGGTACGACAGAGGAGAGAATCTAAAAGCAGGAGTTTTCGTGTACACTGAATCGATTCGCACTCCGTTCACAGATGTTGTTCTCATGTAAAAAATGGGCCATATCTTGGACGAATTTAGTGGCACCGTCCCGAAACCGATAAACGAATGGCTGGTGAGTAAGTTTGGAGCCGGAGAATTTCCTGAAAGTGGAATCCTGATTGTCCCGCTATCGGGGGAGACAACAAGAACATCAGCGAAAGAACCAAACGATGCCGGCTTGAAAAAAACATCGAGCAGGAGGCTATCATTCCCCTGCACAGTGTCGGGAGCAGACGATGAGGTCCAAAACTCTGGCGTTGACGTGGAAATACTATTTACAACAACTCCATAGGAAGCACGGTTGTGAATTGTCAGCTTGACGGAACTCGTGTCATCTTTTTTTACCTGGCCAAAAGCAACGGGCTGTGCGGAGAGCGGAGGTTCCGTTCGAAAATTGAGAGAGTATGAATCGCCGTCAAAGCCGTCGCCATCGATATCCATGGAGTAGCCGTTTGCACTCCGGGCGGAAGAATCGATGATCAGCGAGTATCGGGTAAGGTAGTCGAGCGAAGGAGATGGGCTGAACGAAAGATTCTTCAAATCCGCCGTCCACGACAAAGCTCCGCTTGCAGGAGGGGAGAACGACAGAGCCTGGCGGACGAGTGCTGAATCCATCGCCGTACTGAAACGAACCGTAATCGGGCTTTGGACGAGGACCGAGGTGTCGCTTGGCGACAAGGTTGTTCCTGTGACGAAAGGAAACGAGGCATACGTGAGGGTCCTGTCAACGAAAAGAACGCTCCCTCCTGTAATCGTAATGTCGACCGTGTCCTTATCATACCGCGGCGTCTCGAAGACAAGTTCATAGGATCCCGGGGCCAGAGAATCGAACATATAGAAGCCGTTGTTGAACGAATCGCCCGTATAGAGCCGGTTTTCAGGCAGCAACCGCACCACCGTTTGGTTTTTCGGGCCTCCGGTGATGTTGTCAAGTTGTAAACCCGCCACAATCCCAACGCCATCAGCAGGGACGCTAAAATACTGCATCCACGATTTCAAGAGAGCGTTGGCCTCCATCTTGCGGTAATCGTTATTCATGAGCCGACGTGTTTCGGGATAGAAATCGTGGAACGATCCCTCTGAGAGTTCTCCAGGCATATTGAGGCCGCGCAACACTCCAAGACTGAAACCACCGTTGACACCCCCATAAAATGTCCAATCGAGCCTGGTTTGACTGCTCGTGGTACGCAAATGCGACTGAATGCTTGGGGCCATGATGAGCGAAACGTCCCAGGCTCCTTGCGTTTCAGGCACCCCCTGACCGGGACCTGTCGCAGAGCTGTTATCGCCCCTCTTTTCGCGAACAAGCATTAACGTATAGTTCACTGACTGATTGAACGCGTTGCTATGGATGGAGTGAAACCAATTGACGTTGTTGGCATTTGCTGTCTGAACTCTTGCGGAAAGGCTTGGTTCATCATCGTTGGGATACGAGTTTGTGTTTCGTGTTAGGATGACGGTTCCACCTTTCGCCTCGAGAAGCGGTTTCAACAAAAGCGCTTTTTGAAAGTTGCTCTCGGATTCCCAGAAGTCAATCCCGGGGTCAGGAATAACATGGCGGTCGTTGGCGGGGTTGTTTCCTCCATGCCCGGGGTCAATACAGAACTTCAAACCTGAAAGACTCTGTGCTACGGCGGTGAATGGCGTCGACAGCAAAAGAAGAATGAGAACCCTCAGCTTCATGCTATTCTGTGTAAGTGAGAACAAAAATCCTGCCGTCGAGTGTATTGTAGACGATCTTCTTTTCCGTTGGTGAACACTGCGGGTTGAGCTCGATAGCGTCCATCGTTTCTGTCAGTTGGTGAACTTCCTTGCCATCCGGAGAAATGAGGAGGATATCCGAAGCAAGGATTTGATGGCCGTCGTCCTGTTCGTTCATAAAGGCGATCCACTTGCCGTCATGCGTCCACGATGGCGCGTCTCTCCTGCCAAGCCGTGCAACAAGAGTGCCGTCGAGGTCGGACACGAAGGTTCCGCGGTCAACTTCGTATGCGACGATGAACTTCTTATCCGGCGAAAGTGAGGGCCAGATATAACTCCCTGATCCAAAAGGATCCAACAGCACGCGCCGGGAATCCTTCAAAAGCGCGATCTTCGTGTTTTCGATGCCAAGGATCTGAATTTCGTCCGATTGAACATGAAGATTGACTTCTTTCCAGCTTCCTTTGGAGTACAACAGTTTATTGTTTGCAAACGATGGGTTGGAGAGATTTTCGCCCGAATCGACAACTTGTTTTTCGGGCTTTCCGATTTCCACAACGATGATCTCCTGCTTGCGTCTGCGCGAAGGGAGAATCGTCGTTGAGCGATAAGCGATCGACTTGCCGTCCCTGGAAAGAGCGTAGCCAAATCCGGAGTGGGGGTCGGACGTGACCTGGCGGATTGTTTTGCTCTCAAGTGAATATTCCCAGATCCCGTGGAAATTCTCGCTTGTGTAAAATATCGACGTCCCCGTCGGCGAGAATCTGGGGTTCTGCCACGAGCGGTCTGTTCCAAGTGCGAGCTCCTCGGTTGCTACCACCCGGGGTTGTGCCTCGAGGCTATGGTTGACCAAAGAGAATAAAACGGAGAGGACAAATAACGGCAATATTTTTTCTTTCGAAATCAAGTTGTTCTGATGCCCTATGAGGCTTCTTTAATTAAGCAAAACCCGCATGGAGAAGCAATTGAATCCGGAATTACGTTTTCGGCGGCGAGGCCGATTTTCGCAACAGGTCCCTTAAGTCTCCGATTCCCACCACGGTAATCACTACCGCCACACCGAAAAACAAAAGAACGGCGAGCGAAAAGACGATAATCCAAAATAATGTTGCAGGAGTCACAGAATTCTCCGGTCAGCTTTCTTGATTCAGTTGTATAGGCGGATGGGATTTTTGTGTCAGCAATGACCCGACGATCATTCCCGCAGCTGCCAGGAAGAAGCTCAAGAAGCCGGAGATATTTACATCGGTCATAAACAACATACTTCCCGGCAGGCTCTCCTTAAGCTGATTCAGGATAAGAAAAGCAATCGGTGCGAAACTCCCAAAACCGAGGGACGCGTACGCTCCGACAACATTTGCTTTTCTCCAGTAAAGCCCGAACGCAATACAGCCGAATGCCCCGGCCGCATACATTGCTCCGGTAATCGAGATGAACTGGAAAACGGTCGCAGGAAGTTCGTAGATCAACCCAAAAAACAGTATGAAAATTCCAATAAGGCCGGATATTGTCCGGCTTATGGCAATCGTGGTTTTTTCACTGAGCTCGTTTTTCAGAACCGGGGCGATGATATCCCGGGTTGCGACAGAACTCCATGCGAGCATGTAGGCGCTGTATGTGGACATCGACGCGGCAATCATGCCGGCGACCATCAAACCGAGGAAACCCGAAGGCACGACGGTGCCGAGCAGTCTGGGCATGGCGAGCGTTGGGTTGAGGTCGGCGCCGAACATGGCAAGGGCGGCAACCCCCCAGAACATCGGTATCATGTACCGGCCAGCCAGCGTAATGCCAGTGTAGAGAAAGACCTTTCTGCCGACTTCGGGGCTTTCTGATGCAAAGGATTTCGAAACCGCAGGCTGGTTGAGGGCAGAGATGGCGATGCTTCCGATCAGCATCCAGAAAAGGAATGTCCAGCCGAACCTCGGATTCACAGTCGGGTCAACGCCGGAATCGCCGAGCTGTGACGTAACGACGGATGCAATTTCTGTGAGATTTACGTGGAGCAATACAAAAAGTGTTGCCACAAGCATGCCGAACGAGAGGATGACAAACTGCAGAAAATCGGTGATTACGACGGAAAACATTCCTCCGAGAATCGTGTAGCTGACGACGACGAGCAACATCACCGTCATGACGATGGCGAGCACGCCCTGGCCAAGCCCCATCGTTTCCGTCAGAAATAACCCGTCCATTTTCAAAAAGACGCCCATGTTTAACACGCCGCCGAGGAAAAGCAATATTCCGCCGAGGATGCGCACCGGTTTGCCGTATCGAAGCTCGTAATATTCGGGAATGGTAATGACTTTAAGCCGGCGCAAAGCCGAAACGATAAAACCAGTTTTTCCAATCACGAAATAACCAAAAAATCCGATAATGCCGAGAATGAAACAGGAAAAACCGGTCACATACCCGAGTTCGCCAAAATACATGAACGTCACGATGCCGATTTCAGTGGCGATCAGCGTTGCCGAGCCCAGGGCGACTTTAACTCTACGTCCGGCAATAAAGTAGCCCTCCATGTTTTCGACGTACTTTTTTGCGCGAATGCCGATGAATACGGAAATGCCGAGGTACACTAAGAGTACGGCCCAGTCAAGAAGCTGAAAATTCATGGACTGTGTTCAGTCGCTGTTATTCAGGATAGAGAAAGTATTTTTTCCTTAGTTCGCCAAACTGCTCAAGCTCGGCGATCCATGCGCCGCATATCTCGTCCGGATGAACGCTCTTATCGAGCGCATGCCGAACTTCAGAGGAGCCAACAAGGATATCAAAGCGCCGATGGCGGAACATTGTGTCCGAAGGGTGAGCACGCTTGATTGCGGCGAGGAGCATAACGCCGAGTCTCACCGGTCGGACAGCATCACGGTCGGTAATCCGGATGCGGAGTCCACGGCAATGGTTACCTTCGAATTTCGGCTGACTGGAAACTCCGAGAATCTCGCGCGGAATGAATTCCTCTTCACTTATTCGCACACCGGCCATATCAAATTCGAGAAGATGACGCAGGACTTTTTCCGGGTTGAGCCAGGGAGCACCGATCAGTTCGAAGGGAGAATCCGTCCCGCGGCCCTCGGAGATGGAAGTTCCTTCGACAAAGCAGATTCCGGGATACAGAATTGCCGTTGAGATTTTTTGCATGTTGGGTGACGGAGCCACCCAGGGAAGTCCCGTTTCGTCGAGCCACATATGTCTTTTCCACCCGCTCACTGGCACGAGGTCCAGTTTCGCTTGAACTCCGTTCCTGAACCAATGTTCTTCATTCCACATCCGGGCAAGCTCGCCAATCGTAAGGCCATACACGACGGGAATCGGCATCCAGCTCACGAAGGACTTGAGGGATTGGGTTCGTATGGGCCCGTCGAAGTGGAGGCCGCGAATGGGGTTTGGCCTGTCCAGCATGACAAACGGGATATTCAGTTCTGCCGCGGCTTCTATGGCAAGTGCGATCGTGGAAATGAACGTGTAAAACCGGGCTCCAACATCCTGGATGTCGCAGAGGATAAGGTCAATGCCTTCGAGCATCTGCTTCGTGGGCTTATGAATTCTCCCGTAGAGGGAATACACAGGAATCCCATGTTCGGGATGTTCTGCGTGCTCAACAACTTTTCCGTCCGGTGTGTCGCCGGTGATTCCGTGCTCGGGGCCGAAGAGGGCGCCGATTTCTGCGATCCCGGACTCAGCGATGGCATTGATGATGTGCCGGCCGTCGGAGAGGCGGCCGGTGTGGTTCGTAAGGATTGCGATTCTTTTGTTTTTTATGAGCTCTGGATATTCACTCAGGAGCCGGTCGGCGCCGGTGTTGACAAGAGCGATGTTCTTTGTGACGGTCGAAGAGTTCATTACACTCGAAGAGAATAAACACAAATGACGCGAGAAACATTTGATACACATCGATCGGACTGCCCCGACAAATCAGTGCTCATCCCTATCTTCTTTGCCGATGTGTGTTCCATTTTAAACTACACTTTCAAAAACAGTTTACGCAGGAACATCCAATAGCAGAGAAACCAGCCAATAAGCAAAACAAGGGCTGAATACAAAATTGAGCCGATAGTTGGACTGGTGAATGAGGCGAATGTCCGGTAGAAATAGCCGGTCAGTGAAGTTGTCGAACCTTCCCACGGAACTTTCCACGACAACATTACCCATCGCACAAAAAGCCCGGTTGCGACGTACAACGTGATGGCGTTCAGTCCGTACACAATAAGCGGAAACGCCCATTTCGATTTTTGGCGGACTTCGATCAGCCAGTAGAACGAAAGGAACACAAGGCATGACCAGCCGGCTGTGTAAACAGCGAACGAGGAAGACCAGAGAATCTTGTTGATCGGCACAATAATGTCCCAAAGCAATCCGACCGCCAATCCGGCAACGGCTGCGATCACGAGCGATTTCATGACCATCTTTCGATCCTTCTGCGCACGAAGAAGCCGGCCGGCCAAAACGCCAAAGAGCACTGTCGAAACGCCCGGAATCATGCTCACGATCGTTTCCTTATCTTCAGGCGCGAGAATAAAGCTGTCAAGATACTGCGCTGCGTTGATGTCGCGCTCGAAGGAGCCGGGAGTGACACCCGGTCCCTGGACGAATTCCAATATTGCCCACCACACGAAGAGCATGACAACGGAAATTCCGGCTAACCATTTTGTGTGGAGACGGATCAGGAGATATGCAGCAAAATACAAAACGCCGATACGCTGGAGGATGCCGAAATGAAGGACGGGTTCATTGATGAGAGCCGATTTCAGGAATGCGCCGAGAAGGTACAGAAGCAACGCACGCCACGCTGCTACAAGGACGCGTTTCCATAAAGGAATGCCAAGTTTGATTCTTCGAGCTTCGCTGAACGGCATAGCCATTCCAACGGCAAAGAGGAAAAACGGAAAAATGAGGTCGGCAAACGTGCAGCCGTGCCATTCCGCATGAAGCAAAATGCGCGGAACGACATTAGGATCCCACGTGCCGGGATTGTTGACGAGAAGCATGCCGGCAATGGCGAAGCCGCGGAACGCGTCGAGAGATGAAAAACGATTTGAAATCTGACTTTGCATCGATTATCGAATGTAAACGAGTTTCTTGACGTCACTCCATGTCCCCGCGTCGGCACGACAGAAGTATATTCCGCTTCGGAGCCTCGATGGATCAAACGTGATAAGATGAGTCCCGCCAAGTTGAAGACCATTCAACAATGTCTGGACTTCTCTCCCGAGGATGTCGTAAACAGTAATCTTTACATGACTTTCATGGGGCAGGTCGAACGTGACCATCGTGGAAGGATTAAACGGATTGGGATAGGCCTCGTGCAGCCGAAATGTTGTTGCGGGGTTTTTCGATTCCTCCTGCACATCGCTCACAAGCAGATTAACAAACATTGTTGCTGAATTCCCCGATGTGTCGGTGACCCCGATCCCTGCTGTGTGGTAGGCTGAAAAGCACAGTCTGTGTGGCCAATGGAGCAGAACACAGCAACAACCACGCGATACAACGCAGGATCATACTTCTCACCGCATCTTTTTCAAAACTACTCGAAGATTTCCAGTTCCCGTATGGCATAGGCTGAACCGCCTTTTGTTCCTTGTGTTGCCCGTATCCGCAGGTAACGCGCGTGAACAGCGGGGGTACACTCAAACGTATCGGTTCCGCCATCTCCTTCTGATACAGTGTGAATCGTTAGCCAGGTTTTCCCTTCGATCGACGATTGCACCCGGTATTGAATGCCGTAATTCTCTCCCCAGTAAATTCGGACGCGTGCAATGCGCCTCGATGTTTTCCAGGACAGTTGGAACCACTGGTCATCGCCTTCTTCTGGTTTCATGCGGATCCCGGAGCGCCAGCGGGTAGACAGTTTTCCGTCAACGGCTTTTTGCGCATCGAAGCTCCCGGGGCCCCACAAAGCATTCATCGTCGAAGCCGAAGAAGCAGATGCGCTTGAAAACAGTGCAATGTTGTAAGGCGGGGTCGCTGTATCGGCTGAGCGCAACCTGACCATCATAAAAGAATAGGGCGGCACGCTCACAGAGAAATTTTCTGATGGTATGTGTATGTCCGGTAATTTTTCGCCGTTCCTTTTTTCATCAAGAATCCAGACTTCCGCTTTATTGCCTGGAACAAAGCCGTTGAGCGTTACGGCGGTTCGCTTTGTTTTCTTCCTGTCTTTGTTGATGAAAGCCAGAGAAACCGTTTTTTCCTTTTTGCCCGCGTAGACTGAAAGCGAAGAATCGGTCGAAGAAACAGCAAGAGTTACATCGCCGAAATGTTTGGCGAACATCGGAAAGACATAGTACGAGACTCTCGGCGTGTTTGTTCCGTCCGAAGAAAGGTAGCCGAAGTCGCCGCCTCCCGGAGGGTATTGATTGTGAAGGGCCCAGAAACAGGCGATATCTGTCCTTAGTTTGGCCATCGTGCCGATCATGTCGGCTGTCCAGAGCGCGTTTGCCAGAGAGAGCGTGAACGGTCCGGGGGACGTATTGACTGAATTATAGCCCACGTTGATAAAAAGCATCTGCTCCGTTTCTTCTTTTCCCAGGACACGCTCGACGGTGTTACGCAACTCCGTGTACATTTTTCTGTACGCAGAAACGCTTGCGAACAATGTGTCGTCGTTTTCTTTTCCGCGCGAAATCGGGAAAAACGTGAACGTTAACATGTCATAATAACCAGCAGCGCCTTTTAGTACGCGCTCGTTCCAGTTCTCTCCATACGAGCCGACAGCAAGGTTCGTGGCGACTTTAATAGTGGAATCCACTGCTTTCATGGCTTTGACAAACTCGACGTATTTCTTTGCGTAGTCCTCCGGTGTGCTGTGGCCCTTTGCCCACGTTCCCCATTGCTCATCGCCGACTTCCCAGAGCTTCACGTCGTAGTTACGGGTGATGTTACAGTATCGCACCCACTCCGCTGCGAGTTGTGCCGGCTCGTTAAAATTGATTGTGATAAAAGGCTCGGCGCCGACTTCGCGACAAAGGGCGATGTACTCGTCAGTGTCCATTTCTGTGGCATTGTTTGACGGAGAATTCCAAACGTAATGGTCGGCATCGTTCCCTCCAGGATACTTTAAGAGCGAGATTCCCGAAAACTTTATTTTGGCAATTGCATCGCGATCTGCAGTCAGCAGCATCTCATCTGAAGTTCCCGGAAAGAGCGACTCGTCCCACCGGGCCGTATTTATCCCGTACAGCCACGGGTTGATTCTGTGCAAAGCGTTCCCCGCGTCCACGGCCACGTGCGTTGTTTGCGAAAGTAGAAAAACAGGAAAGAAAATGAGGGTGCATATTATGCCGGGAATTATTTTCATGCGTCAGTCGAGTGGTTTTTTCATGATTTCGTGACGTCGTATAACTTTGAGGCCTACCTTGTGATAAAAATCCTTCGCTCGACCCGTCGTCCAGGCCAGCCAGAGATTGCGCCTGCCTTTTTTTCTCATCTGGTCCACGGTGCGATAGTAGAGCATAGGGCCCAGTCCCCGGCCGAGATATTCCTTGCCGATGCCGAACGGCCCGAATCGCTCGTCCAGGAAGTGGCTAAAGCCGACAACTTCGCCGTCCCTCAATGCAACAAGAATCTCATCGCACTCAGGATTTTCGTGGAGACGCTCGAGAGCCGTGCGGAACAAGTCTCCCGGATAGTGTTCTCTGAGGAACTCGAGAACTTTCACGGTGAACTTTGGCGAAAACACCTCAACACGGTATCCTGATTGCTCAAGCTCGTGAAAACGTTTTGCCATGGTTTCCGGAATCGAAAAATCCATCAACGACCGGCCCATCCCATATACGCTCTGGACTTTTTGGTATTGCCGGGATTTCAGAAATTGATGGGCTTCGGAGTACGCATCAAGGTCGACGCCAGGAATGAAGTAGTTTGGCGTGTAATCCGAGACGTAAATCTCCCTGACGCCGACGCCTGTCAGGAATTGTTCGGCGCTGTTGAGAAGGCTGGTGGCGATGCCCCGACGCCTCCACTCAGGGTGAACGAAAAAAACCGTAATCCAACCCTTTCCAGGCTCCAGGCCCAATTCAAAATAGGGATACCTGCGCCGAATGCTCAGCAGGAACCCCACGACTTCCTTTTTTGCGACAGCAACGAAGCAGCCCTCCTCATCAAAGTTAGAGTCCAGGATGATTTTGCGGTGAAAGGAATTCAGGGAGATCTCATCGCGGGGCAGACAGCGGTTCCACAGCTCGACGACGGCCTGTTCATCTTCCGACTCATAGTGCCCGACCGGCACCTTCATGACGGGTGCGCTAATCAAGGAGGTTCAACACTTTTTTCTTTCCAAACTGGTCAATATCGAACGAGACGGCAAAGCGTTTCCCGGCCTCGGCCCCGCGCACTTTTGCCAGCGCCTCGTAATATTCCAGGTACGCAAAGGACGAAATGCCGCCACGGATGAACTCGTATTTGGTGACGCATTCTTTCCACTCGGAAAGATGATCCGTCACATCGATATAGAGGTACGGTTTGAAGTCCTCCGCATCTTCCCAGTTTTCGGTGAAATAAATCCCCCATATGCCCCGGTGCCTCGGATGGTCCGTCACGACGCCTTCGAGAGAGGCCAGAAGAATTGCATCATTAACAATGAAATGTGTTGTTGAATGATCTTTATGAATGCTGTTTTTCCAATGGGTAATGATATGAGTCGGTTTTACCTGTCGAATGACGTCGGCCACGTATCGGCGTGCATCTTCGTTGTTTGGGAGCTCGCCGTCTTTGTAGGGGCCAAAAAGGACTTCAGCGCCAATCACTTTGGCGGCTTCCTCGGCTTCTTTTCTTTTTTGCTCTCCATAGGCTTTTGGCGACAATTTTGGATTTCCGCCCTCACCGAGTGTGAGGTGCAGGATAACGATGCGGTCCCCCTGTTTTTTGTGTTTTGCGAGCACGGCGGAACACGTCACTTCCATGTCGCCGCAATGCGCACCGATGGCCAGTATGGTTCGTTGGGGTTGGTTTTGCATGGTAGAAGCTTCCTTGATAAAGGTGAGCGCTAGAATGGCAAAAAAGAAAACAGATCTTTGCAAGTAATCTGCGCGGGTCATAATGTTTCGCATAGTCCGCGATGTGGATTCATTTATCCAACAATGACGATAATATCTTCGCGAGCTCATCGCCGCGCAACCCTTGTCTTTGCATTACTTTTCCCTCTCTATCGATCAGAAACACGTTCGGCCAGAATTGTATCTTATAAAGATTGTGAATGATATTCGTTGGGTCGTCCAACACCTGCATCCATTTCATTCCTTTTTTTTCTGTATAATCGACAAGATTTGCCCTATCCCATTTGCTCGCCGAAGCGTCATTGCTGACGCTGATTATCACGAGGCCGCGCCCTTCGAATTTTTCATGGATCTGAACAAGATTCGGTATTTCCTGAACACACGGGCCACACCAGCTTCCCCAAAAATCGAGCAGGACGAATGTTCCGCGGAAATCGGAGAGACGGTGTTTTTCGCCGGAGGTTGTTTCGAAGGAAAAATCGGGAGCCGGTTGGCCCACAAATTCCGAAATCATTTCCTCAAATCGCCGTCTGGACTCCTCCTCGAGCCGCTCACGTTCTTCAGGCGAGAGCAGCATATAGTTTGCAAATGATGCAAGCTGTGTGACACGCCTCAACCGCTTTTCCGTTGGAATTTTCTCGATCGTTTCAAGGATTTTTGTATTCACCGACTTTGTCAGGTCGGCAACGACGGATTCCTTTGAACGGTTCTGCAAAGAGAGCCTGATGATACGGTTGATTTCGTCGAGACTCAGCGCTTTGTAATTGAGCACGGTGTCACCGTATTGGCCCTGGAGTTTGGTGTAATACTGTTCCAATTCCGACATTAACATTCTGAGCGTATCCGGGGAGACGGTGTCAAAGAGCCGGAACCGCCAATAGACAAGGTGGGCAAGGAGGTGGTCTGGATATTCGTTGGTCTCTTTGCGGAGTTCCTCGAGAATTGAAGCTGCGCCGGCGCCGGACATCAAAAGGAAATCCACATTCCGGAACCTGGAACCCCGGACGGGCTTTCCGTTGTCATCAAAGATATTGGAGATATACGTCTTGCGGTTGTTGTAATCGTAGCGAGTGCCGTCGGTAAAATAGTAAGAGAGGAGGGACGCGTTGGCCGGGATAGGGATTTCAGCTTTCCAGTACCTCCCGCTTCTCACCATCAGAATCCGTGAGGCCCTGCCGGAGTCGGGCTCGAGCACATTTTGAAAGAGGTCGCTTTCCCCTTCCCCCCGCAACTTCTGCACGGCCCTCGTTCCCCAATAATCGATTGCATAGACCACCCAAACCTGGTCAGCCTCTGAGAGAATTCCAACGTCCAAGGCATCATAGAGCAAAGTGTACGACTTTCCTGCAATTGGTTTATCTCTGTCTGAGGAAAGGAAGGTCACGCTACAGGAGATACCAAAGATGGCGGTCACGAATAACGATAATGCTCTCATTGTAACTCCTTTTTTAGGATGGAAAACCTTCGCGTTTCTTTGAACCCAAATTTTTGATACACTTTTGCCGCTATGTCGTCTGTCCACATGACCCACGCATTGTGATGGCCTTCCTGGCGCATGCGTTCGAGAGTTCGTGCGAGAAGGACGGTGCCGATTCCCTGTCCCTGAAATTTGTCGCTCACGCCGAAGGGGCCAAAGTGCGCTCCTTCAAACTGACAGTAACCGATGATGTCGTCGTCCTTGACAACGACGAAGATCTGTTCTGCATGGAAGCCGCCTTCCGTAAGTTTCTTCAGGTTGCGCCGTTCGATGCGAACCCAATCGGAAGGCATGAATTGCTCAAGAAACGCAAGGAATTTCACGAGGTCGGTGCGCATGTACATGCGGATAAATATTCCTTGAGATTTCAATTGGTCCTCTTTCTCACGGATTTCTCTGGACACGGTGAAAGTCACGATTGGCGCGTCCATGCTGATCACCTCATGGAACGCCACATATCCAGAATCAGTAAATAGCTTTAGAAGTGGTGCGTAGGCTTTCTTGTCGATTCCCGGCGTAAAATATCCGGGCGGGTAACTCGAAACGAGACACTCCTTTTTTCCGAGCGCTTTGAAGCGCTGCTCGACTTCGGAAATGAGCCTGCTTCCGATTTTTTGCATGTTCGCCTGTTTGCTTACGGCAAGAGCAGTGATCCATGAACGCGTTCCTTCCGGGTCGGCATCTCCAAGAGCCATTCGTTTTGCGTGGATTCCGAGCACGAAGCCCGCAGGGTTTCCGTTTTCATGCGCCAGGAGAAATGTCTGCGGGTCAAAATTTTCGTCGAGCAGGACTCTGGATTCAAAAATGTCGGCAGTTATTGCATCGAGTGGCAATGATTCGGCCCAAAGGCTCAGGATTTCAGCGCGTTGTGAATCGGTGTATGGAAATATCTCTATGAACACATGTAACCGTTTCCTCTGATATGAGCCGTGAACAGAGTTATTCACTGACAAGATGGGAAGGTGGAAGCATCACCAACGCTCGCCCAGTTCTGGCGCAACATGGCGTACCCGGAAGGGTCTGGAGAGGTACGGGATGATAGCGCAACGCGCTTTGCAACAGCATCAACGAGCTATGGAGCACCCATCACTCGATTCTTCAACTGCCAAATATAGATAGGGCTATGGCGGATGTCAAGGGAAAATCAATTATGAAACCTGTGTGGTTTCGATAGTAATTATCATGTTGCGCAAGCATCCGTCATTTGATGAGAACCATCTTCGATGTCTTCATTCTTGACGCCGAAGCCCTTAAGAAATAGACGCCAGTTGTCAGGTCATCCGTTTGAAGTTTTTCGATGTGCTCTCCGGCTTCGAAGACGCGGGAGACGACG
>JACPSI010000045.1 GCA_016193365.1 Ignavibacteriales bacterium | reverse complement strand
CAAACTGGATGATGGCATCGGCTCAACGGATGGTTGGCGAGAACAGCCAGATCATGTTCAGGTCCATGCTAAGCTTAGACCGTATCACCGAAGGTGGTGATGGCTATCCCCTACTGCTGCAATCCGGCGAAACCTGGCAAGGAAAACCGCTCATCGACCGCCAGCACCCGCATGATTTGTTTGCTGAAATTTCCACAGCGTTGAGCTTCGGATTGTCGCAGGACTTGAGCGGTTACTTCTACTTAGGCTATCCCGGCGAACCCGCACTCGGACCGCCTGCTTTCATGCATCGGCCGTCTGCAATGTTTGGCCCGGATGCGCCCATCGGCCATCACTGGCAGGATGCGACGCATATTTCGTTCGGAGTTGCAACACTTGGTTGGGTTCTCTCGACCTTTAAACTTGAGGGCTCGATTTTTACAGGTCGCGAACCAGATGAAAGCCGGTTCGACTTCGACAAACCAAGGTTTGATTCTTACAGCTGGAGAATCTCGTTCAATCCGACGGAGCAACTTGCCCTGCAAGTTTCAAGAGGGAACATCCGGAATCCAGAAGGTCATGGGAATGACGTTATTCGAACAACGGCATCGATCTTGCACAGCACGAGGGTCTTTGAGGGCGCTGATTGGTCGTCATCACTTGTTTGGGGTCAGAATGACGAACATCATGGAGTTCAAAACAGCTTTCTTCTCGAGTCGGCGTTGTCCTTGAGCAACTATGCTTTCTACGGCAGGCTGGAACTCATTGAAAAACCGCAGGAAGAGCTGGGAATCTACATCGACCCCGGGCACAATGAAAACATCGCTCAATTATCTCTTGGAGGGTTACGGAAGATTGGCGGTTCAAACAGGTTGACGGTCAATCTTGGCGTGCAGGGGTCAGTTTCGAAGCTCTCCACAACTTTGAATCAATTCTACGGAAAGAACCCTTTTTCTTTCCAGGTTTTTCTGCAGGTTTTACCCGGGAGACATGAGGATGGAAACTCTGAGCATAATCAGCATTGAATCTAGGATCTTACAAAATTTTCTGAATAATGTGTAAAAAACTTACTCGCACAATGCACTATATTTGAACGGCACAAAAAGAACGGAGGAAAGATCCACATGAAAACTCAAGACTTAACCATCGAAGGAATGGATTGCGGTCATTGTGTAATGGCTGTGCGAAAAGAACTCAGCAAAGTCGACGGCTTAAAGATCGAAGAAGTGCAGATTGGCAACGCGAGGGTTCAGGTTGATGAAACAAGAGTAACCCAAGATATCGTCGCGAAGGCAATTGAAGAGGCCGGTTACCGCCTCGTGGCGGTTCAATAACGGGGATTCCCATGTCTGACAAGTCCATACAAACGATCTCCCTCCCAGTCGAAGGAATGACATGCGCGAGCTGTGTGCTGCGCGTTGAGAAAACACTCAAGAAGCTTGAGGGCGTTCGGGATGCCAGTGTCAACCTTGCAACGGAAAAAGTGACACTCTCGTTCGACCCCGAGAGATCAGATTTGACCAAACTGGCGGTGGCCGTTGGAGATGCAGGGTACAAACTTGTTTTGCCTCGTCAGACTCCCGGAGTTTTAGAGGCCGAGCAGGGAGAAACTCCGGGAGTCTCTCACGATTCCTACACCAGGCTCAAAAGAGAGTTCGTTTTCAGCACCATCCTGACATTCCCGATCATGTTCGTCAGTATGGTTATGATGACAGATTGGTTTATGGCGTGGTCACCGCTTTCAATGGATTATATCAATAAGTTGTTGTTGGTCGGAACAACGCTCGTTATGGTTGTTTCCGGCAAGCGGTTCTTTTCGATTGCCTGGAAGCTTGCCCGTCATCTTGATGCGGACATGAACACGCTGGTTGCTGTCGGAACCGGGGCAGCTTATGCGTACAGCGCTGCAGTAGTTTTATTCCCTCGTCTGTTGCCGATCGGCGACACCTCCAGCCACATTTACTTTGACACTGCCGCCGTCATCATTACTCTCATTCTGATGGGACGGATGCTTGAGGCGAAGGCTAAGGGTCGAACGTCCGATGCGATCAAAAAACTGCTCGGGCTTCAGCCAAAAACAGCCCGCGTCATGCGAGAAGGTCAGCAGCAGGAAGTCCTCATCAGTGATGTTGTTAAAAACGACATTGTCGTGGTCAGACCGGGTGATAGAATTCCTGTTGACGGCATTGTGACTCAAGGCGCCACATCGATTGACGAATCGATGATCACGGGCGAAAGTATTCCAGTGGAGAAAACCGCCGGCGCGAAAGTCATTGGCGGGACGATCAACAAGAACGGAAGTATCGAGTTTGAGGCGACTGCCGTTGGCAAGGAAACTGTTATCGCCCAGATCGTGAAGCTCGTTGAAGACGCGCAGGGTTCGAAGGCCCCCATTCAAACTCTCGCCGACAAGATTGCTTCCGTGTTTGTTCCGACGGTCATGGGGATTGCAGCGGTGACGTTTGCCCTTTGGCTGACGCTTGGCGGCCTTGGCTTCAGTTCTGCGATGATCAACTTCATCGCCGTCCTGATTATTGCATGCCCCTGCGCACTTGGGCTCGCTACGCCGACAGCCATCATGGTCGGCACAGGACGCGGTGCAACAAAAGGAATTCTGATCAAGAACGCGGAGAGCCTCGAACGAGCGCATAAGATCAACGTCGTTGTGTTCGATAAGACTGGAACGGTAACAGAGGGAAAACCGTCGGTGACGGATGTGATTCGGTTCAACGGATACGATGAGTCAGATATCGTTCGACGAGCGGCTTCTCTTGAACACAAATCAGAGCATCCGCTCGGTCAGGCAATTGTGGACTACGCACGGCAACATTCTCTCTCATTGCAGGAAGTAAAATCTTTCCAGGCACACACGGGATTGGGGGTAACCGCCGTTGTGGAGGGCGATGCCGTTGCGATCGGCAACCGTGCTATGATGCGAGAGTGGTCGGTGAAAACCGATGTTGCGGAATCCGTCGGTGAACGGCTCGCGGAACAGGGCAAAACTCCGCTCTTCGTCGCCGTCAACGGGAATCTGTCGGGCGTCATCGCGGTGGCAGATACCATAAAACCGACGTCGAAGCAAGCCGTGGAACGCCTGCGAAAAATGGGAATTGAAGTGGTGATGATAACGGGAGACAATCGACCGACAGCCGAAGCAATTGCAAAACAGGCCGGCATTGAACGAGTTTTCGCAGAGGTGCTACCGCAGGACAAAGCGGTGCGGGTCAAAGATCTTCAGAAGGAAGGAAGAATCGTTGCGATGGTTGGAGATGGAATCAACGACGCGCCGGCTCTGGCCCAAGCTGACGTGGGAATTGCGATGGGAAGCGGGACTGATGTGGCGATGGAAACCGCGGATATCACGCTCATGAAGAGCGATTTGCTGGGCGTGGTAGAAGCGATAGGGCTTTCACACGGGACGCTTCGCACAATCAAGCAGAACCTTTTCTGGGCATTTATTTATAATGTGGTCGGAATACCGATTGCGGCATTTGGACTGTTCAACCCGATGTTCGCGGCTGCGGCGATGGCGTTCAGCTCGGTGAGTGTTGTGAGTAATTCGCTTCGGCTGCGTTTTGCAACATTGTGATTCGGCCCGGAGCAATCGATTGAGATTCTACATGTAGGTCGGGATAACATCCCGACCTACACCGTTTTAGCTTCGCCTCTGGTCAAAGCGGCCTGCCGACCTACATCTCATTGTTAATTCCCCCTTTTCTTTTGTACCTTTGACCGCTGAATTTCTCATCGTCTATGAAAAGATACCGCGTTCTGGAAATCGATTCGCTTGATGTCCTTCGCAAGGCTCTGACAAGGCTCGACGGGGAATTCCGTGCTCTCCCTCGATCGACCAGCCGCGGAATTTCCTCAAAGAAAATCGAGAAGATTCTTCTCGAAGCGGCAAAACTCCTGGGGGACAACTATCCGTACTTCCACCCCCTCTACGCTGGCCAGATGCTCAAGCCCCCGCATCCGGTTGCGCGTATGGCGTATGCACTCGCAATGTGGATCAATCCGAACAACCATGCTCTGGATGGAGGCCGCGCAAGCTCGGCAATGGAAAAGGAAGCTGTCGCTGAGATCGCCGGCATGTTTGGGTGGAAAGCGCATCTCGGCCATCTTACCGGCGGCGGGACTATTGCAAACCTCGAGGCCTTATGGGTTGCAGGCCAAATTCAGCCTCAAGGAACAATCGTGGCATCAGAACAGGCGCATTACACGCACAGCCGCATCAGCAATGTCCTTCGTCTGAAGTTCGAATCAGTTGCATGCGACAGCAAAGGCAGGATCGATCTGGACGCTTTGGAGAAAAGACTTGCACAAGGTGGCGTCACAACCGTTGTGGCCACGATGGGGACGACAGCGACAGGTTCAGTCGATCCGCTGCATGAGATTCTTACATTGAAGAACCGCTATGGCTTCCGTGTTCACGCGGACGCAGCTTACGGTGGGTACTTCACACTCGTCGATAATCTCGACTCGGAAACTCGTAAGGCTTTTAACGCCCTCAGTAATGTCGCATCTCTCGTCATCGATCCGCACAAACATGGTTTGCAGCCATACGGTTGCGGCTGTGTCATTTTCCAGGATCCAGCCGTTGGCAAATTCTACAAGCATGATTCACCGTACACGTACTTTAGCTCCGGCGACCTTCATCTGGGCGAGATCAGCCTTGAATGTTCACGGCCTGGAGCCGCCGCAGTCGGACTCTGGGCAACGCAGAGATTGCTTCCTCTCAGCAGGAACGGAGAGTTTTCAAAGTTGCTTCGCAGCTCTCGACGTGCCTCATTGACCCTTCATGAGAAACTAAAGAAAGATGGCAGATTCCTTCCCGCTTTCCGCCCGGAGCTTGACATCGTGGTTTGGGCCGTTCGCGCTTCACGCGTAAGCGAATCATCGCAGCTGGCTCACGCTCTCTTTGCGGAGGCAGGAAAAAATCAGCTTCATCTTGCCCTGGCGGAGTTGCCGACGAATTTCTTTCAGCTCCACGAGGCGGGAATGGTCGTTGATCAAAACACGATCACATGTTTGCGCTCCGTTTTAATGAAACCCGAACACCGTGAATGGCTTGATCGCATTTACGAAATCCTCAGCCGTTCGGCGGATAGGATTGTTAAACGCGTAGGGGTTTGATTACAGCCTTTCCTAAATGACGATCGTCATTCCGTCGGATTTTAAGACGGAATCCAGAACGTGTGTAATGCTGAGAAACTGGTGTGTTCGAACAGAAGACATACTATGTGTACTTGATGGCGAGCAAAAGAAATGGAACGCTTTATACGGGCATTTCAAGTAAACTTCTGATTAGAGCACATCAACACAAAAACGGCGATTATGACGGATTCACCAAGAAATACAATGTGCACTTGCTCGTGTATTACGAAATGCATGAAGACGTCGACGAAGCAATTGCCCGAGAAAAGCAGATTAAGAAGTGGCGAAGGAAATGGAAGTTGGCTTTGATTGAGAAACACAACCCAAAGTGGCTGGATTTGATCGGTGAAGATGGTGAGATATTGCCGCTTCCACGGGAATAATTCCTTTGTCATTCCAGTTTCTTTTAGCAGGAATCCCGAAATCGGCTTAGCCCTGGACTCCCGCTTAAAATCCGCGGGAGTGACAGGATATTTTTGAGAAGGCTACCGATCAGACCCCTACGGCGAGTTACCTGCACAACACCGATATAATAAGCGTTCATTAAATGAGCCGTTATCAAATCCAAGCCTCTGCCGTTATCAACGCACCTGCAAAACGTGTTTACGACATCATCGCAGATTATCGCGAAGGGCATCCCAACATTCTGCCGAAGAAATACTTCTCGTCTCTGGAAATCGAAAAAGGCGGAATCGGCGCGGGGACCGTTATTCGATTTCGAATGACAGTGATGGGAAAAAGTCAGACGTTCCGCGCATCAATTACTGAACCCGAACCGGGACGCGTTCTTGCCGAGACAGACATCAAAAACGATTCGGTCACGACGTTCACCGTCTCTCCTTCGGCCGACGGACGGCAATCGACGGTGATAATTACTAGCGAGTTGAAATCTCACGACGGGCTGGTTGGCGTTTTTCAACGATTTGCGACTAAGAGGTTGCTCAGCCGAATCTATAAAGAAGAACTCGTCACACTAGCTCTGATGGTTGAAAAATTGTAGTATCCCTCAACTTGTTCCGATTCTCTCACCGGGAGGTAACGGAGGAGGAGTGACAATGAAATCTCTGATGATCATCGCGGCTTTCAGTTGCACAGTTTATTCGCAGGATTTGCCATCGCGCTGGGATGAACTTGTCGCAAGCGATTGGGCAAAAGCGTTAGAGAAATCACGGCAGACGTGTCTTTTGCCTATCGGGATTCTCGAGAAACACGGCCCGCACGCTCCAATTGGTTCCGACCTCATCCATGTTCACGAATGGGCAAAACGCGTTACCGAGAAAGAGTATGCCGTGGTCTTCCCCGATTATTTCTATGGGCAGATTTACGAGGCCAAGCATCAGCCGGGCACGTTTGCATTGCCGAGCAGGTTGGTGTGGGACCTTCTTGATGCGACGTGCGAGGAAATTGCGAGAAACGGTTTCAAGAAAATCTTCATCATCAACGGACACGGGGGAAATCCCCATTTGCTGAGATATTTCGTTCAATCACAACTGGAGCGGCGTAGGGATTATGTTGTGTATTATTACGATCCAGGCCCGGACTCTGTTCTTGCCGAAAACATTGTCTACACTGCCATCTGGTGGTATGCAAGTTTTCCCAACCATTACGCCGGCGAAGGAGCAAAGGCGTCACGTGAACTAGGGCAATTTATGACAGAAGCTCGCATTGAGTCGATGGTTAAAGCCCTTCGGGCAGTAAAAACGGATACGAAGACGATGGAACTTCAAAAGGAATTCTTCGATCGTGTAAAAAAATAGGCTTCATTAAGCAATTTGTATTGTCTCCCGGCCAAGAACTCGTTTTCAAAGAAAATACCGCTTGACTTTTACGTTCCCAAAAGGTAGATTTTTCCGATTTCTTAAGACTGCTTTTGCTCCCCTGTTTTTCATCCAAGCTTATGGAGGAAACCTTATGAGAAGACTCACGGTTTCGTTTTCGCTTGGGCCCTGACCTTGTCTCTTCCCAACTGCCGGAACATGTCATCGATTGATATACTACGCTTTACTCGAGAGAACAACCATGCTTTAGTGTTGGGATCAATGTAACAAGGCATCTCAATCGAGCAGACTTAATCAAATTACTCTGAACATTTACCACCAAACAAGAAGGAAGATGAGTTATGAGAATCTCACCATTCAGTTCTTCGAGGTTAGCGTTGATCATCACGGGGACGCTGGTCACAATCTCCTCGTTTTACTTGGTAGGTTGTCAAGACGAGCCTTCGAGCACAAGTTCTCCCTCCACAGACATTTCTTCCACCTTGAGCCAGCTGGGCAAAGCTGTGCCTGGTCAATACATTGTCGTGCTCAAGGAAGACGTGCGTGACGTTCCTGCTGTTGCCAACCAAATGGCGAGCGCTCATACTTTAGGGATTCTCCACGTCTATGAGTACGCCCTGAAGGGCTTTGCTGCAACCGTACCGGCAGCGAGGGTCACTGCCCTGCAGGCAGACCCAAGGGTTCAGTATGTGGAACCGGATCAGACCGTCACCACATTTGCCCAGACACTTCCGACAGGAATCAACCGTGTTGATGCTGATCTGAATGCGAAGGCAAAAATTGATGGCGTTGACGAGCGAATGGACGTTGACGTCGCCATTATTGACACAGGCATCGACTTGGATCATCCCGACTTGAACGTGTTTAAAAATGTTACCTTCGCGAGAGGAAGCAGGAGCGGCAATGACGACAACGGGCATGGAACCCATGTCGCCGGTACCGTAGCGGCGTTGGACAATGGTATTGGTGTTGTCGGCATTGCACCCGGAGCGCGCCTCTGGGCTGTCAAGGTGCTGAACAGGAACGGCTCCGGCTCGATTTCCGATGTTATTAAAGGAGTAGATTATGTAACGCAGAATGCCGCATCAATTGAAGTGGCGAATATGAGCTTGGGCGGTGGGGACTCTCAGGCTCTTAAGGATGCCATCAAGAATTCAGCGGACAAAGGAGTAGTCTATGCCGTCGCAGCCGGCAACAGTGCCACAGATGCCGGCAGTACCAGCCCGGCGAACAGTCCGGATGTGCTGTGTGTCTCCGCCATTGCCGACTTCAACGGCCAGTGCGGCGGCGGTGCTGCCGCAACGTGTCGCAGCGATGTGGATGACACGTTCGCTGATTTCAGCAATTTCGGTTCGGTCGTAGATATTGCAGCGCCCGGCGTATGCATTCTGTCTACCTGGAATAACGGCGGCCTCAATACGATTAGCGGGACGAGCATGGCCTCCCCGCATGTTGCCGGAGCGGCAGCTCTTTACCTTGTCGACCGCACAAAGCCAACAGATGGAGCCGGTGCCAAAGCGACACGTGATGCCATAATCCAGGCTGGTGTGCCTCAAACGCAGTCTTGCCAGGGTGACGGCAACGGTGGTTTTACCGGCGATCCAGATAGTTTTCCAGAGCCACTGCTTTACGCAAGGAATCTCTAAGACAACAACTGGTTATTGCACCAATGGAAAGTGACCAATCTGGTCGCTTTTTAACTCAGGGGGGAAGAGAATTGAAACAAGTAAATTCTCTTTCCCTTTTTTGTCCCTGCTCGAAAATTGATCCCATAAGTGACGATACCTTGGATCAAGTTGGAAAGTCTGGCTTCGCAAGAAAACTGCCTCTGTCATCGCCGGAACAAAACCTCGCATAAATTCTATCAAAAACCTTAGTCTCCAGCAGTCGATATTTTTAAATTTTCGACTTGCATGTTAAATTCTCTATAACTACTTTGTGACACAAAGTCCTCTGCCAAACAAGGGAGCGCCGCATGGAAAACAAACTCAAGTCTTCCGTTCTTCTCCGCATGACCATCGTAGGTCTGCTCACTCTCCTTCTCTTAATCCCAGCCGCATATGTGGAATCGCTAATTTCCGAACGGGAATCCCGCAGGGACAGCGCCGTCACAGAAGTGAGCGATAAATGGGGTAAGGCGCAGCACCTCGTCGGCCCCGTGCTGACTGTGCCCGTGGAAAAAGTTTCGATAGACGAAAAAGGGAAACGATACGTCTTCACAGATCAGCTTCATCTTCTTCCTGACGATGTTACGATTGAGGCGGTTGTTCGTCCTGAGATTCGTTACAGGGGAATCTACAACACGGTTGTCTATGGCTCCACGCTCGACATTAAAGCAACATTTTTAGCAGACCTTAACCAGGAAGTTGCAACGGATGCAAGGCCCAAATTCGAGGAAGCTTTTGTGACGATGGGAATTCGGGACCTCAAAGGAGTCAAACAACTTTCGCGGTTTCGATGGAATCAGGCTGAATTAGAATTCGAGCCGGGAGTGAAAACTGGTGGAGTTGTTGACGCCGGTATATCAGCAAAAATTCCTTTATCAACCGGACGCAATACATACTCGTTTTCAGTCAAACTCGACCTGAACGGCACCAGCGAATTGCTTTTTGTTCCCGTGGGAAAAGAAACACGCGTTTCGATGTCAGCACCATGGGGGACTCCAAGTTTTGTTGGAAGCTTCCTCCCAGAAGAACGGAGCGTCGAGAAGGATCATTTCACTGCACGTTGGAAAGTTCTCAGCCTGAACCGAAACTTCCCTCAGCGTTGGTTGAACAATGCGCATTCTGTCGACGGTTCTGCGTTCGGCGTGAAACTCATGGTTCCTATCGATGAATATCAAAAAACAACGCGCGCAGCCAAATACGCCATCATGTTCATCGCGTTGAGTTTCCTCTCTTTCTTTCTTGTTGAAGTCCTTGGCAATGTTCAACTTCATCCGGTTCATTACAGCCTTGTCGGCTTTGCCCTTTTATTGTTCTACCTGTTTCTCCTTTCCCTTTCTGAGTACATATCCTTCGATCGATCATACGCGATTGCGGCCGTTGCCGTCCTTGGTCTGGTCGTCGGATATGCGAAAGCAATTCTAAAGAACATCCTTGTAGCGTTGAGGCTCGGGGCTCTCATTGCAGTCCTCGACGGTTTCATGTATGTTATTCTCCAAATGCAGGATTATGCTTTGCTGTTCGGCAGTTTTGGGCTCTTTGTGATCCTCGCAGCGGTCATGTATCTCACGCGCCGAATCAATTGGTTCGCCATCGGCAAAACACCACAAACTTCCTGACGCCCTTAAGAAGGAGCCGTTATGCAAGAGTTTGACCAGCACCTGAAGGACATTTCCGAAATCCGCTCGATGATGGAGCGGTCATCCAAGTTTCTCTCCCTCAGCGGACTCTCCGGAGTCAGCGCCGGGATTGTAGCATTAGCAGGAGCAGCGGTCGCGTACTGGAAAACACAGCAACCAGAGGCGGCCAACCTCACTCGTGAGCTTGTGCATTTTCTGGTCGCGGACGCTGCCCTCGTTTTAGTGATCGCCGTCTCGTTGACGGTGTTTTTCTCCATCCGTCTGGCAAGAAAGAAAAATCTGCCTTTCTGGAACAACACCGCCAGGTTTCTGCTCGCCGACCTCGTTATCCCTCTCATCACGGCTGGAATTGTCATGGCCATTCTGTACAAACAGAACATGATGGTGTATCTCGCGCCTTTGTCCCTAGTATTTTATGGACTCGCTCTACTCAATGCAAGCAAGTACACGTTCAGGGCTGTGCGTTATCTCGCGGTCTCTGAGGTTGTTCTGGGGCTGTTCGCGCTCATCTGGCTTGACTGGCAGTTGTGGTTTTGGGCTTTTGGGTTCGGCGTTCTTCACATTGCATACGGAATATTTGGTTACTGGAAGCTTGAGAAGTGAGAGATCTGATCGAGGGACTTCATCCGGTTTTTGAAAACCGCATTCGCCTCGGCATCATGTCCCTCTTGATGCTCAGCGACGATGTGGATTTCAACGCCATGAAAGGCCAGCTGGACGTCACGGACGGCAACCTGTCAAGCCATATCGCTATGCTTGAAAAGAACAGGTTTGTCAACGTGCGGAAGGCTTTTGTCGGAAAAGTGCCTCGAACAACGTACGCTGCAACACGAGAAGGGCGGAGGGCCTTTGTGGAACATCTCGATGCGCTGGAAAGAATCATCAAGAAGAATAAATAAGACCTCGTAGTAGCTGAGGGCTGGGATCATGCGGGGGTAGACCTCACCTCTCGAGATTGAGCGGTGAGTGAACCCTCTCCTAAACCTGTGATGAAGCTTTTTAAGGAGAGTGTCAAGGTTCTCGAACGAGTCGGCTTGGGAAATCAGGTCAAGAAAACCTCGCTCCCTTCCGAATCAATAAACGATTTTTGACCCCAATAACTTCAAGAAAGGAGCACTCATGATGGCGAACGATTTCTTTCTCAACAACCGCAACAAACTTGCGGCGTTTGGGCTCATCCTCGTGTTCCCCGCGTTTTTCATTGTTTCCTTTGGATTGATGAATGCAAGTGGATTCCCCGCGCCGAATGATTGGCTTACAGAGCTGATCCGAACGAATGCAGCTGCAAAGTGGGCGCTCGACACGTTTCTTCAGCCCGTCGTCGTTCTTGGAGGACTCTTCATCGCCCTCGCCGGCAATCTTTTCACTCTCCTCCGCATCCAGATTGAGCGACAAGAATTCAGCATGCTGGCAACGATCACGCTCAAAGACCGTGCACGGAACGCAGCTATGGTCGGATTCTCCACCTTCCTTTCGTGTGCCATCATGGCATATGCGTTTTTTGAGAACTTCCAGATTGTTCCACGGTAACACCCTCATCCGGTAGGTCGGCGTTAACGCCCGCCAGACCGCTGGCGGGCTGGCCGACCTACCAGATGTTTTCCGCTCTGGCATTTCAGGCAATTTTTTAGCATCGTTTTCCCTGCTTTTTGATTTTTCCTCCGGATGACTTCGCCTACAACAAAAACAGCTTCTCATACTTCTCTCGCAGAACGGCTCCACGCGCTGGCGTATAACCTGTGGTGGACCTGGAATCCTGAGGCGCACGAAATTTTCAGGTCACTCTCCTACCTGGTCTGGCGAAACTCCAATCACAACGCCGTCGCAGTCTTGAAAGAAGTATCGATGCAGGAATTGAACGCACGGCTTCGTGACGAAGATTTTTCCAAGCAAGTCAAGGAAGTGCTCGGAGAATTCGACACATACATGGAGTATTCCGAGACGTGGGCGCAAGAGCATGCTCAAAGCCTCAAGGATCCCGTGGCATATTTCAGTGCGGAATTCGGTATCCACGAATGTCTTCCAATTTATTCGGGTGGACTCGGCGTTCTCTCGGGCGACCACATCAAAGCTGCGAGCGACCTGGGAATTCCTTTTAACGGCGTGGGCCTTTTTTACCGAAACGGCTATTTTCAGCAGCGCGTCGGCCCTGAGGGATGGCAGCAAGAGCTCTATCCCATCAACAACCCTGAGAATCTTCCGATGAAGCTCGTGCAGCAGAAGGAAGGCGGACGCCTCCTGAACTCCGTCGAAATCGGACACAGCACCGTGTATTATCAGGCTTGGTCTGTGCAGATTGGGAGGGTGACGCTTTTCCTGCTCGACACGAATTTGCCCGAAAACGACCAGCACTACCAGAACCTGACGGCAAATGTCTACGGCGGCGACATCGACACCCGAATGGGCCAGGAGATCATGCTTGGGATTGGAGGCGTGAGACTCCTTCACTCTTTGGGGATATCTCCATCGGTCTATCACATGAATGAAGGCCATTCTGCATTTCTTTCACTTGAACTGCTCCTTCAAGAAATGAAGTCTGGGAAAAGCCGGACGGAGGCTGAGATAGAAGTCAGGAAAAAATGCGTGTTTACAACGCATACTCCGGTGCCCGCTGGACACGACAGGTTTGGCTCTGAGCTTATGCGCCACGCGCTCCGTAAGTTCTGGAGTTCAACTCAATTGAGCCATGAAGATCTGATGTCCTATGGCAGAGTCAATTCCTCCGACCAGAACGAGCAGTTTACGATGACAGTCCTCGCGCTGAAGATGTCCCGCGCTGCCAACGGTGTGAGCGCATTACACGGCAAGGTGAGCCGCGAGATGTGGAAAAACCTGTACGCGGGCAGTTCCGTTGACGA
>JACPSI010000044.1 GCA_016193365.1 Ignavibacteriales bacterium | reverse complement strand
TGGCTGGAGTACAAAGCTCAGGTTTATCGTTACATCGGAAGGCCGGCAAAATCCGGATGAATCAAAAGCGGCTGTGAGGAGCGGAAAGTAATCAGGTTTCTCGTAAAATCGATTCGAGATTTTTTTTGAATGCCGACGGGCTAATGGCTGGAAAACCGGTAAAGAAATGGCATGATTTGCTCAAAGAACTCTCTCAGGCGATCCCGCTTAATGAGTTTACGTTCAAGCATTTGCTTGACGTCAACAATGTCGCGTTCATGGAAACGTTCAGTCTTCGAAAGCGCCTGGGCGTAGAAGTCGTAATGGTAGAACGCAACGGTGCCCTCTTGCAGAACAAACTTGCTGCGCGTTCCCCATCCAGGAACTTCCGGGATAAAATCGGCGGGCGATGCCAGTTCGACGTGATGTTCATCCGTTCTTTGAGTGCAGGTATTGCGCGGAGAAGGCGGTCATCCTCGGGCATCAACCGCAGGTCGATGTCGACGTGGAATTCCGCCAGCCAAGAAGGACAGCCGTTGCACCACTCGTGAGATACACTTTTATGGCGCGGTCCGTCTCGGCGGCAAAGGCATGCAGGAAATGCTCAAGCCGCTCGCGATCTACTTTTTGGCGCATTCCGCGGCCCGCTCAAAACTGACGAGTGTTCGAATGAGGGCGTTGTAACGTGAGTGGGCTGAATCTGAATCGTGTTCTGAGAGCAAGTCGTACAACACACTTTCGGGATCTTCGACGAACTTTGGAACCGTCAGCCCTAAGTTGCGCAGGCGGGAAGCTCCGATCTGGACAAGCAGCGCCGGGATGGTCTTTACTCCCTTCCGATTGTCTTCGAGGCCTTGCCGGACAAGCTCGCCTCCGGGTAACAATTCGAATAAACCCTCCCACGCCGGACTGTGTTGGAAAGCTACGCTTGATGACGGGGCTGGTGTATCGACATTCGACTTCCGAACCATAGGCAATCACAATATATCGAAAGGTCGTCACATCATCAATCTCACGCTATGTTCAACGGAACTCGAGAGGCGTAAGCCTTTTGGCGTTAAAATCCTATTGAATGAGCCAAATGTCTTTGTCAAAGGCTCTCTAGCGATCCAGCAAGATTCCGAGGAAGGTTTTTGTTAAGTTAGCTGCTACAAACACTCATTATTGAAAAGGGGGCTTATGAAACTCGTCGCCGTGTGTTCGCTTGCAACGCTCGTTGCTGCCCAAGCGTTTTCCCAGGCCTCACCAATTGGCGGGCTTGTTCACTCGACAGAACTGCCTTCGCATCTTCTCATTCTTTCTCCGGATACTGCAACACAGATACTCTCCAACCCATCACGCGCTGCTCTGTACGGACGGCGGTTTGTGTACAGCACGTATATTCCTGAATATTCGTTCCTCTACAGCCCCTACGCGTTTGTGATTCAACCTGCAAACCCAAGGAAATTCCAGGTAGCGAGTTTGCATCCGTCGAATGACGGATACCTCCTGATTCAGGCGGGAAATGTCCTCAGCGGGAGAAACATTGATTCGCGAGACAATTCAACCTCCGAAAACAATACTTCCTATGAGAACATGACGAGCGAGTATTCAACAAATGAGATGCGCCGGTCAAATTCCAACGTCTATGAGGCACGGGTGACCACTATTCAAGCTGAAGAGGGAAGCGGCTTGGCCTACGGGGTGTATGGTGTCTACTCGCCAGCGAAGGAAGTTTTTGACCGGGAAAATAGAAACGTGTCAAAATATTATGACCCGACGACGAATTCTCTGAGACGAACCAACTCTCAAGTCTCAACCAGTGACGAAGCCAGGGAAAATCCTTTCTTCGAGCTAGGATTGGAGTACAGCCAGGCTGATCCAGAAAACGACATCATTCTCGCGGGAGAATGGTTTCGTTCTTCGAGTCAGTATGATCGCCAAAGCTATTACGAAAATCTGTTGGACGATTCTCTTTTTCAGACTCGGAGCAAATCGACCAGCGATGACGTAAGGAACGATGAAGGTAGACGAGACGTCCTTCGACTCCGAGGCTTGTATCGAATGGGAACGGGCCCTTCGGACAGTCCGGATCACTGGGTGTTTGCAGGATCGGCTTCCTATGGGTTTGGAGATTTTGAATATGGCACCCGGACACTTTACCGGACAGAATATACTTCCGGAGGATCGACTTCGGTCAATGAGCAAATCATCGATGGAAAAGGGACTGCGGACCGGAAATCCTACGAGGCAGATGGTTTCTTGACGTATGCATTCCAGCCGCGGTGGAACGACCTACAGATGCTCATTGCCCCAACGGTGAGCGGATTCTATAGAATGAGCGAGGAAGACGGGACACGGTCTGAATACCGCCGGGAATTTTCAACCACAACGGTAAATATTGTTCCGTCTCCTTTTAAAAGCGAATACCGGACGCACGGAGTGGGGCTTTCGATTCCCCTTTTTGCGCAGCTCATGATCGTTCAGGGTTTCTCGATATTGGGAGGCATAACGGCAAGATGGGAATACAACGAATCATCCACAGAATTGTCGGAGGAGCTTCGCGATAGTTCAAACAATGTCGTGAGACGGAGAGACTTGGTAGCTTCTGTAACCAGCCGCTCTTCGAGTCAGTTTGTCTTTTTCGGCATGGACCTGCGTCATTCGGGCGGCCTGAACTTACAGGTGAACTTCAGGAAGGATTTGGCATCTTTTAGAGAGTGGTCGATTTCTTTGGGGTATCTGTTTTGAGCAGTTTATGAGATAGCTCAGTGTAAGGACTAGCTTAGGGTGTTTTAGCAGGCTGAAAGTGGTGAATGATGGTTGAAAAGCCTCTCCTTAAACTGGAAACTCTTCAGCGTAGCTACGTCTTCCCAAACTCATCCACCACATCTCCGTACAGCCTCCGCGCACATTCCGGGCACAAGCCATGCGTGAACGTGGCGTCCGTCCTCTCAGCAATATACTTCTCGATGACGTGCCAATGGTTGTCCGGCGTTCTGATCTTGCTGCATGAGCTGCAGATGGGAAGAAGTCCTTTGAGCGTCTTGACATCCCTGAGGGCCCGCTCCAGGCTTCCGAGATATGCAGCCATGATGCCGAAAAAAATCATCGTGGCAATTGCCATCACCGCGCCCACAATCAAATGGTCCTCGTCGAAATACGGGACTTCGGGATGGGTTACTGCCCCGACGAGAGAATCGAGGTTTGCCATTAAGAGAACGACAAACGTGGCGATCGCAATGCGAAGGATGCGTCTTCGCTGAAAGAATCCGAGGAAGTTATTTGCTGATTCAAGTAACGTCATTGCGTCTGTTGTGAGATTTCTCAGCACTGCCGATGTTCAACTCAAGCTTTAACGCTGCCAACGCCAGGCTGACGTCATCGATAAACAGGATGAGTGATGCACTGAGGATCAGCTCGTTGACCGAATTCATCGTCAGTTGACCTCAAGGCCTTCAACCGTCAGGTCATCGACCTCGATCCGGGCATGGAGCGATTTTCTCTTAGCCGCGTCTCCCCGCTCGCGCAGAAACCATTGCAGGTCAAGACCGTTAAGCTCCGCCACAAACCTCAGCCATTCCTCCTCTGCCGGATGTATTTCGTTGTCCGAGAAGGACAAGGCAAGTCCATCGTGAATAAACTTGATGGCCAGCTCTTTTGTCGAAAACCTCGGGGGTTGATCCCTGATGTGCTCGTTTTCCAGAATCCCCTGGATAGCGTTTTCGCAGAACTGCCCCTCAAAACCGAGGGCTTTGCCAATGCGCCTCATGAATTCGACTTCCTCATCGGTAACCTTGCGGTCTTTTCTGATAAGTAAAAGGAGGCCTTTGAAATAATTGCTGGCGTCGACGACGGAGATTTTCATATCATTACCTTCTTTTAATCATTCGAATTGGGGGAGAGTTCATCAGGAATCTCAGCACCAGCGATAAACAACTTTGCGCACTGTCCTCCGATGAACTTGTGTTTTTTCTTGCAGTCGGCAAACACTTTTTGGACCGCTTCAGGATCCCTGGCAACCTCGGAAAAACAGAAATCCTCAAGACTATCGCCGCATGCCGTACAATACTGTTCTGGCCAGTTCTTGTGCTCAATTATAGGATTCGGCTTTAAGTACACTCGTATGTTGCTATTCGACAACATGAGTTTTCTTCCCGACGTTCATCCAGTCACAGCGATGAACTCGGCCACATCGTCTGCGAGCTTTGAACTGAATGTGTTTTCAAATGCCTCCTCAACCGTAACAGTCGACCCGTTTTCGGTTTTCTTGTAGAACTCCTTAAATGCCAGGAAACCATATTTGTCAATCACATACCTGACAAACACGCCGGAAATTGGATACGTGACCGTGATCCAGTCATCTTTCGGAGCATCCCAAAAATCCTTTTTGCCGATAATCCACTTCATGATTGGTTGGTCGAGGTTTTTCCGGGCGATGCCGAGGTCGCGTTCATACGCCGAGCTATCGCGACTGTGTTCAAAGTACTGCACAATACCTTCCGCAAAGAACTGGCTTTTCGAGTGGGCAACGGCGTGGTTGAAAAGTATGTGGACGGACTCGTGCTCAATGGGGAACAAACCGAGAGTGTGAATCTCGTTCAGCAAAGCAAACCCGCCGCCCGAGAACCCGATGCAACGTCTCA
>JACPSI010000043.1 GCA_016193365.1 Ignavibacteriales bacterium | reverse complement strand
GTAAAGGGGCTGGAATCCGTTTGTGAAGTCTGTTCCGTAGAAGGGCCCCAATCCCCTCGCGATGTTCCGGGATATCGTGAGACATAGATAGGCATCATCGGGAATGGTGAGACCATCAATGAATTGCAGCTGCCGGAAAGCAACGATCACACGTACCAGCACGTTCGCAAGAAGAAGAAATGGTACGACCCAATACCTCATCTTGTTTCGCAACGTTTCCCGGCTCGAAGGTGGGAGACGATAATTCATAAGATCGTCACAACTCATTTGTGTTTGATCACCATTTTCGCACGTTCCGTAAAACCACTCCGATTACGTTGCATCTTCGGCAGTTTTTGCTTACTTTCGTAAAAATTTCGACCTGCTGGAGGGGGTCCGACGGACAAGGTACTGCTTAGATCCTGAGAAGCTAAGGGCTAACCTGAAGCTTTCTTGTTTTGTTCTTTACAAGGTTAGACTTAGAATACAAAGTTCATCACACGGAGAGGTGGCCGAGTGGCTGAAGGCACAGGTTTGCTAAACCTGCATAGTGGGAAACTGCTATCGAGGGTTCGAATCCCTCCCTCTCCGCAAAATTTGACGCCTTTTTCTGCCAACGTACTTTTCTCGACGCACAAAGAAACCCACGTCAGCCAAACAAATAAGCTACTCCCCGCATTTCAAAACACAATGCCTGGTATTCCATCGACAGGTCTTCCTACCTTGGGCTCCCCTTTTCCCTGAAAACTACTCCTCCCAGATCAGAAGCGATGAAGCGGGGAAAACGCTGCTTCCAGGCAGGCTGCACAGTTAGTGGACATGAAATAGAGCCTATCCCAGCTGAGTCAAAATCACACCCGCAATCGTCATCAAACCTCCGACAACAAATTCCCCCGTGATGGTGTAATCGAGGAATATCATTGCGAGAATAGTGGCCACAATCGGTTGGCCGTTGGAAAAGACGGCCACTTTTGCGGTATCGATCCGGCTCAAAGCATAGTACCACAAAAGGTAACCAACAACAGACGTCCCGAGACTCAAATAGAGAATGCCAATCCAATCCGCAGCATCGACGTCAGTAAACGGAAACGTCGCAGAAAAGTAGAGACCAAAAGGGAAAAACATTCCCGTTCCGCAAATCATCATCCCTGTGGTAGTCGCGAGAGCTCCGTATTTGACGATCAGCTTTTTGCCCAGGATAGTGAAGAAAGCCCAGGCGATTACCGCAATAAGAATCATGATATTGCCGAGGGTGTATTCCGATGAGAAACTGACCCCTTTTTCAAAAATGACGATGGTGATACCGACAAAGGCGAGAGCTATGCCCAGCGTCTTCTTCCCCGTTATCCTCTCTGCCAGGAAAAAACGTGAAAGTACGAGGATGAATGCGGGCGTTGCTGGTTGACCGGCACGCCCAGAAACCCCACCAGGAGAAACATTCCCCAATCGCTCCTCTCGATCCTCAGCCTCTTCCCTCTTAAGAAAAAAATTGCCGTCATCGCCGAAACGGAAATGACGGTTCGCAAAAACAGAATGATGCCCGCGTCAACGTGAGCAACAACCGCTTTGGCAACAATGTGCGTTCCGCCAGCAACGAGAATCTGGACGAGGAGAGCGATATAAACGTTCATGAAAAATTCATGCTAATATAGCAGGAAGAAGAGCGAGAAACCAGAACTCGTGTCATCTCGGCTCAGTAGGGACGTTCGATTGAACGTCCCTACTGAACAATGCCTTTTTATTTCTAATAACGTTAATTATATTCTGTTATTATCTTCCTTTCTCATTCCTCACCATGTTCCAAAATCGGAGGATGTATGAAACCTTTCTGGTCCCTCATTCTGGTTTTCTTTGCCTTCTCAATTGGACACTCGCAAACAAGCCCCTTTATTGATCCGAAAGTCGAAAAGTTTCTTGTCAACGAACTCTCCGGCGACCTTGCGATGGACAACATGCGGTGGCTTGCGCATTACCATCGGACGAGTGGATCTCGCGAATATCATGAATCGGCTCTTTTCATTGAGAAAAAGGCGAAAGAATACGGACTGGAGGACGTAAAGATTGTTCAACATAAAGCGACCAACCTGGGGTGGTCTCCCGTCATGGGTGAGATGTGGGTTGTTGAACCAACAGAAATCAAGATGGGCAGTTACGCCGAATATGCCGTCTCCCTGGCGACGAACTCCCGCACGACGCATGTCAGGGCAGAACTGGTAGATGTCGGCGCCGGCGTTGCCGACACAGACTACGTCAACAAGGATGTAAAGGGAAAAATTGTCCTCACGAGCTCCGGCCCGGGATCCGTGATGAATCAGGCCGTCTGGAAACGAGGGGCGTTGGGCGTTGTGTCCTATTTTTACCATACGTTTCCGCGCATCAGCAACATGGTCGAGCGTCCCGATCAAGTTGCGTGGTCCGGGATCCCGCAGAAAAACAGCGAGGGCAAAGAAGGGACATTCGGCTTCATGGTGAGCCCACGCAAAGGGAAATTACTGCAGGATCTTCTCAAGAAAGGCCCCGTCGTCGTCAAAGTTGACATCGAGGCCAATTTCAGCGAGACAGCGTGGGAGGAATATGTCGAGGGATGGATAAAGGGGTCGAGCATTCGCGATCAGCAGATCTTCCTCACGGCACACCTGCAGGAAGAAAAACCTTCCTACAACGATGACGGGTCGGGATGTATCAGCCTTCTGGATATCGCCCGCACCCTCGTTCGTGGGATCAAAGAAGGAAGGCTTGTAAAACCGAAACGCGACATCCGTTTCTTCTGGGCGGACGAAATCAGTTCGGAGTATCAGTATTTTCAGGACCACCCCGAAGACAGAAAGAAGGTGCTCGTCAATATTAATCAGGATATGGTGATCGCGAAGCAATCCATGGGCAGCAGAATTCAGCACATCACCCGCACGCCTCATTCGCTTCCCAGTTTTTTGAGCGATGTGGTTGAAAACATTGCCAACTATGTCATTCTGGGCAATACACAGTTTCTCGCTGCGGCGCAAGCTGGTTCTGACCAACCGTATTCAAAAGCAATCCTCTCTCATCTTGGAACACGCGAACGTTTCGGGGCGATGGTCGTCCCGTATTTCAACAGCACAGACCACCTCGTTTTTAACGAAGGAACCATCGGCATTCCGGGCGTCACGTTGACAAACATGCCCGATGACTTCATTCACTCCACAGATGACGATTTCCAGCAGGCGGACCCGACTCAATTGAAGCGTAACTCGTTCATTGTCGCCGCCAGCGCTTGGTATCTTGCGAATGCGGAAGACAGGGATATTCCAGTCATCGCCGGTGAAGTGTATCACACCGGATTCAAGCGAATCCATCAGGATGCTTTATCCGCTCATTATCATGTCTTGAAACATAAAGAAGGGGACACCGACGCAGCTTACAAACAGGCCCGGAATCTCATTGAACAAGCGTTCGACCGTGAAAAGCGCGGCCTGGAGAGCTGTCGGCCTTTTGCACAGCAAAGGAAGGCACAACTTCAGCTGGAGAATCTCAAAAAGAACCTGAGCAGTTATCTTGAATCAACCCGCGAGAGACTTGATGAGTTTTTTGCCGCCACGACCGGCAAGCCGTTGCCGAACCTTGCGATGACGGAGAAGGAAAGAGAGCTCAGCAAAAAGATCCCGGTTAATAATCCGAACATCGTTGAGTATTTCGCAAAGCGCTCTCGTATCCAGGGAATGCATGGCGAAATGCAGTACGAGGTGCTGAACTTCGTCAACGGTAAAAACAGCTACCTTGATATCTTCAAAGCTGTCCAGGCGGAAGCAATGTCGGCCGGCGAGTTTTACTATGGATTCGTGAAAATCGAGGATGTTGAGAAATTGTTAGACAAGAATGTGGAGACAAAAGCGATTTCTTTGAAATAGGCGCGTTCACAAGCACAAAAGCATGACCCAAAAAGCGTCGAACTCGATGGGAGTCAACATTACACGCCAGAGGGATTAAGGAAAGACCAGAAGAGAGATGGGTATCTAGAAGGTTTCGGAATAACGGTCCTGAGATACTCAACCACAGAGTTCCTCGAAAATGTGGACGGAATTGTGGACGAAATTTACGAACCTGTTCAACAAGCACTTCTGTCTCAAAACGCAGAATCATGACCAAAACCAAAAACATGACCCGTCCAAAAAGTACTTTTGACCCGTTGTGCCACTTCAAAAGTTGTTGATTTCAAATCATTTTCGCAAATCCAACGTGGGCGGGAAAACTTCCCGCCCTACCCGCCAGAACGCGTAGCGGGCTGGCATTTTGGACAGCCTCAAATGTTGCTTTTTTCACAACGCAATCATTCCCATCTCCTTTACTGTATGAACCTTGACGCAGGAGAGGGGCAGCCTGCCTGCCGGACGAACGCCTTTGAGCTCGGCAGGCAGGGGTGAGGTCAGCTGACGGTGAGTACTTCCATGGAACCCTGGCGTAGAAACCTGTACATCATCTGGGCAGCGCAGTTCATTGCCATGATGGGCATGAGCCTCGTTGTCCCGTTCCTGCCGTTTTATATTCGCTCTCTCGGCGTCACAGCAACGGAAGACGTGGCGCGTTGGAGCGGCCTCGTCTTTGCCGGACCTTTTTTTCTCTCTTTCTTCCTGACGCCAGTCTGGGGTTACCTTGGAGACCGTTACGGCCGCAAACTCATGACCGTGCGCGCCGTAATTGGGCTTGGTATTTCACAGCTCCTGATCGCGTTGGCCCCTAATGTCGAAATGCTTTTTTTCTTCCGAATGGTTCAAGGCGCCATCAGTGGTTTCCTTGCCGCAGCGCTTGCTTTGGTTTCAGCCAACACACCCAGGGAGAAGGCTGGCTATGCCGTCGGAATGATGCAAACGGCACAATCGAGCGGAAATGTTATCGGCCCCCTCGTGGGAGGATCCCTCGCCGATGCAATCGGATTTCGACCAGTGTTCTATGTCGTGGCTGCTCTTTGTATTGCCAGCGGTTTTCTCATCATAAGATTCGTTCAGGAAACGGCAGTAGTAAAACCCAACGAGAAACCGAAGCACTCGCTCACAAGCAACTATGGCTACGCTTTTCATTCAAAGCCTATTCGCATTGCGCTGGGAATTATCTTGATCTCTCAAGTTTCTGTGTTCATGATTCAGCCAATATTTGCGCTTTTTGTCGAATCGCTCGTTTCGAATACAGAATACATCGCCACGATGGCAGGCGCCATTTTTGCCGTTGCTGGAGTTTTCACGGTGATTTCAGCTCCATGGTGGGGGAAGCGGAACGACGCGAAAAGTTACAAGAAAAACCTTTCCATCGCTCTTTTCGCGGCCGGTCTTTCGTATGCCGCACAGGGCCTGGTCACCAACCCTTATCAGCTGATTTTCTTCCGGGCAACCCTTGGCTTTTGCCTCGGGGGAATGCTGCCCACTCTCTATTCATACGTCAGCAAAAACTCCTCGCTCGAGCGGCGCGGGGGCATCATGGGTATTGCCTCAAGCTGCAATGTCCTGGCGAACATGATCGGCCCGCCAGTCGGTGGATTGATCGCGGCACATGTTGGGCTGCGCCAAAACTTCTTCATCACGGGCGGATTCTTGCTTACGACTGTCATTCTCGTCCGCACGTTTTTCGTCGACATGAGGGAAGGCCAAACATTAGCCGCAAGAGAAGAGGAACCACACACTATCGTACCCGTTGAGGAATGATATCCAATGGACGCTTTATCCCTTTCTTGGATTCTTGTTCTCGCTTTCCTCATAAGCGCCATTACGTTAATGACGGGTTTCGGCGTCGGTAGCGTTTTAACACCCACCTTCACTCTTTTTTATGACGTAAAAACTGCTGTTTTCCTTGTTGCGATAGTTCATCTCGCCAATAACTTCCTCAAACTTGCGCTCTTTTTAAAACACATCGACAGGAAGATTACCGTGAGATTCGGCTTCATCAGCATCGCCGGCGCGCTTGCGGGATCATTCCTGCAAGCCTCGTTTCGTTCCTCCTGGGTAGCAGTGGCCCTTGCGGTGTTTCTCATTGTGAGCGGTTCAAGTGAATTTTTGAAAAAAGATCCTTCGCTACGCATCCCTCGCAAGTTTGATTTCCTAGGAGGTTTCTTTTCCGGCCTCATGGGCGGACTGATTGGAAACCAGGGCGCAATTCGGAGCGCATATCTTCTCAATTATAGCCTTACAAAAGAAACCTTCGTTGCAACGGCTACTGGTATCGCCATCCTCATCGACCTCACGAGGATTCCTGTGTATATCTCTGAGCACATCGGTCAAACTCAGACAGACTGGGGAACGCTTGCCGCGGTGACGTCCGTCGCCTTCGCCGGAACTTTGATCGGGAAGCAACTACTCGCAAAAATTTCCTTGGAACGGTTCCGGAAGATCGTGGCTTTGTTCCTGATCATTTTTGGTTTGTTCTTATTTTTTTTACCACTGAGCCGCTGAGAGCACGGAGGTTTCGTCGAAGCCATTGACAAACCTTTTGAGACCATCTTTCAAAAATGGAACATTGAAATTGATGAGCAAGCCTACCCTGTAACCGGAAAGCTTAAGATAGGTCAGCAATTGGGCTTCATGGATGGGAAGTAATGACTCAATCGACTTTAACTCCAGGACGATTTTTTTCTCGACAACGACATCGAGTCTATATGCACAATCAAGTTTGATGCTCTTATAAACAACAGGTAATGGTTGCTGTCTCAGAAACGTTAAGCCAAAAGCAGCCAGTTCATAACAAAGTGCTTCCTCATATGATGACTCCAGCAGTCCAGGTCCAAGAATTCTATGGACTTCAATTGCAGCCCCAATGACTCTTCCGGTTAACTGATTTTCGATCAACATTTCTCAGTGCCCTCGGTGTCTCCGTAGTAATCTTCCTCCTACCTTAAGAAACGAAATGAGGTAACAGCTCATGGCTAAAATGGCTATTTTCAGGTATTTTGAAACACATCATGGCAACAGTTGAACATTCGAAACGACAGAATTCAACACTCTTCCTCATCGACGGCATGGCCATCGCCTACCGTTCGTACTTCGCATTTATCCAGCGGCCACTTGTCAATTCCAGGGGAGAAAACACGAGCGCAATCTACGGGTTCGTCACCTTCCTTAATAAGATTCTGGAAGATGAAAACCCTGACTATATCGCTGTCGTTTTCGATACGCATAAACCAACATTTCGTCACACAACATATAAGGAATACAAAGCCACACGGCAAAAAATGCCCGAGGATATGCTTTCACAACTTGGAACTCTGAAGGAAGTTGTTCGCGCGTATAACATTCCGGTGCTCGAACTCGACGGCTACGAGGCCGATGACATCATGGGAACGCTTGCAAAGCGGGCTGAGAAAGAAAACGTTGAGACTTTTCTTGTAACTTCGGATAAGGATTTCATGCAGCTCGTTTCCGATAAGACGAAAATTTACAAACCCGGAAAAGGCGGGAACGAGGTCGAGATTGTCGGCGTCAAAGGGGTGCTAGAGAAATTCGGCGTTCCCCCCCATATGGTCATCGATGTACTCGGCCTTGTTGGCGATACTTCAGATAACGTGCCGGGAGTTCACGGTGTCGGAGAGAAAACGGCAATCCCTTTGATCGTGGAATATGGCAGTATCGAAGGGGTGTACAAAAACATCGAATCAATTCCGCAAAAAGGCCTCAAACAAAAGCTCGAATCGAACAAGGATAAAGCATTCCTCTCAAAACAACTCGTCACCATTGACACGGATGTTCCCGTTAAGCTTGATTTTCATTCTCTAAAAGCGGACGAGAAAGACACCGAGACGTTGATTCGCCTGTTTGAAAACCTCGAATTCAAATCACTCGCGAGAAAACTGCGCGACACCAGTGAAATGAAGAACGACGCGGATGCGGTGATTTCATTCGTCCCTCAAGAGGAGCTTTCCGACATCACGCAAGACGAGCATCAATACATCACTGCGACAACGGAGAAGGGTCTGGCCGAGGTCATCAAGCTTTTGAAAAAATCAAAGGAATTCGTTTTTGACACCGAAACCACATCAAGAGACGCCTTCCGCGCGCGTCTGGTCGGGATTTCTTTATCCGTACAGCCGCGGGAAGCCTTCTACATCGCTTTGAGCTCAACATCACCAGGGCAAGACACAGACCTTTTTGGGAATCCAATGGATGAAACTGTCGAAGAAAAAGATGGGCTGCCCCTTGCGACCGTCTTGAATCACTTAAGACCATTGATGGAGGATAAGACCAAACGAAAAATCGGACACAATCTGAAATACGATATGCTTATTTTATTCCAGCATGGCATCCGTGTGGAAGGTGAATTGTTTGACACGATGATTGCCAGTTACGTTATGCGAGCGGACGGGCGCCACGACCTCGATGAGGTTGCGCGTGAATATCTGAAGTACAAGAAGATTTCCTTTGAAGACATCGCGGGAACCGGAAAGGATCAAAAGGATATCGAAGATGTATCTTTGACCACGCTCTCAGACTATTCTTGCGAAGATGCCGACATGACGTTTCGGCTTTATGAGATACTCAAAAAGAAGCTCAATGAAGAGCAAATGATCCATCTGTGCAACAACATCGAGTTTCCGCTCGTCTCCGTTTTAACACGCATGGAAGAAGTTGGCGTGGGCATTGATGTTGATTACCTTGCCGGGATGCAAAAAGACCTTCAACGTCAGCTCGACAACCTCACTCGTGAAATCCATGACATGGCGGGTGAACCATTCAATGTGAATTCCACGCAGCAGCTCGCCGAAATTCTGTTCACGAAGTTCAAGCTCCGAAAAGTGAGAAAGACGAAAACGGGTTTTTCCACGGACGTGGGCGTTCTTGAGGAGTTACGGAACGAGCATCCCATTGTGGAAAAACTCCTGGACTACCGCCAGCTCGCCAAGCTTCAATCCACTTACGTCGAGGCCCTGCCAAAACTCATCCATCCGAGAACAGGCCGGGTCCATACTTCATTCAATCAGACGGTCGCTGCGACCGGAAGACTTTCCAGCAGCGACCCCAACCTCCAGAACATCCCCATCCGAACTGAAATCGGGCGTTCGATTCGCAAGGCATTCATTCCCGGGCACTCAGGGCGCATGATTATGTCTGCCGACTATTCACAGATCGAACTCAGAGTCATGGCGCACATTTCCGGCGACGAAGGTTTAGCGGAAGCGTTTCGCAACAAAGAAGATGTCCATGCCACGACAGCAGCAAAAATCTTTGGAGTAGCTCTGCAGGATGTCACTCGTGATATGAGAAGAAAAGCAAAGGAGGTTAACTTCGGAATCATGTATGGCAGCGGACCGTTCGGGCTAGCAACCCGGCTGGAGATTACTCAGACTGAGGCAAAAGACATTATCACGCGCTATTTCGAACGTTTTCCGAAAGTGAAACAGTACATCGGCGACACAATAGAAAGTGCAAGAAAAAAAGGATATGTCCAGACGTTGTTGGGAAGGCGCCGATACCTTGCCGAAATAAACAGCAGGAATCAGAACATCCGCGGAAACGCTGAACGGCAGGCGATCAACATGCCGATCCAGGGAACGGCAGCGGACCTTATTAAACTTGCGATGGTGCACATCGATAACGATATCCGGACATCAAAACTCGAAAGCGCGATGCTCCTTCAGGTACACGACGAGTTGGTGTTTGAGATTCGCAAAGAAGAGGAACAAGAGATGAGAAAGTTCGTGGAGAGGGACATGCGGGAAGCGCTTGAACTCAGCGTGCCTCTTGAGGTTGAGATTGGGGTGGGCAAGAATTGGTTGGAGGCGCATTAACATTTAAGAAGCCTGCCTTTTGCCTTAGAGACACATAGTAAAAGGCCGGCTTCTACCGAATCATCGTTTAAGTGCTATTGCCAGTCCCAACGCCACAAGTAAAAGCGGCCAGTACGTGCGAGCATAGAAACGGAAATCAAACCAATCGATGTATTCCCACCACCAGAGGTAGAACACCACTCCAAATCCCGTCAAAACAACAGCTGGAAGGAGAAGGAGAATGTTGCGCGGGTTGAACAGATAACTCGTAAAAAATGAAAGCCCGAGCACAGCGGATAAAAGAGGAAGAACGTAAAAATCTCCACGTGGAATGACGTGCCAGTGATAAAGAGCGATGCATCCTCCAAAAAATAACAGTACGTTCCCCCAAAAAAGATTCCGTCGCTTCTTCTGAACAAACGCCGACGTCAAAAGTACTCCGCCAGACACGGCAACAAGCGTCCAAATGAACCTTGCCGAACGGAAGGCAAGGATGTCCAGCCGATCCAGGAATAGAGCTAACCCAAAAACAATCAAGAGAATACCAAGGAGAAGAACAGAGAGTTCTCTTCGTGGTGTCGCGCCAGGCGTTGTCATGAAACGATCAACCGCTCTTCAGGCATAATCAGAAAGAGAACAAAGTAGAGGACAAATCCGAAGCCGAACGACATCAGGATGAACATGACAAATAGGATTCTGATAATCGTGGGGTCGATGCCGAGATAATTCCCCAGGCCTCCGCAGACACCGAGAAATTTGCGGTCCATCAACGACCGTTCCAGTCTCCGCGTTCCCTGAGATTGACCTCCGGTCGCTGAAGCGCTCGATCCCTCAGCACCGGCAGACGCCGTACCGGCGTCGGGTGATGCAGGCGAATCGGGTCTTCGTTGCATCAACATGTAAACTCCGGCGGTAATCAGAACGACGGGCAGGAGAAATTCCCACGACATCCTCATCCATCGATGAAAGTGAAAGAAATCAAGATTATCAAGGAGGATGACCATCCCGACAAAGACAAGAATACCTCCGACAACTTTCGCAGCCTGCGTGCTGGCTCCTGCAGATGGGACGGCCGGCGTTTGATGCGGGTTCAACGGCATAACAAAGTAGGCGATGATGTACAGGAGGATTCCCGAACCGCCGAAAACCGTGAGGAAGATCCACAAAACGCGAATCAATACGGGGTCGAGATTCAGGTATTCAGCAAAGCCACCGCAAATACCGGCAAACACTCTGTTGGTTTGACTTCTATAAAGTCTTTTCGGTTGATCAGACATGTTGCAACTCCTTCGAAGGGTTCATTTGAAGATTACGTGCATTCCGTTCGAAATGTTGCGCTCTCAGCTGCTTCCTCAAAAAAATCCCGGCTATCAACCGGGATTTTCCAATACTCCAACATTCCATTACTCCTCCGCGCTCAATAACTGCTCACACTTCCATGATTTCTTTTTCCTTCATCGCCAGTAAGTTGTCAATGTCTTTAATAAACTTATCTGTAAGCTTCTGAGCTTCCTGCTCTCCGCGTTTTCGTTCGTCTTCCGAGAAGTGTTCCTGTTTTTCCGATTTCTTCAGGTGCTCGATAGCGTCTCTCCGAACATTCCTCACCGCGATCTTACCGTCTTCACCGAATTTCTTTATCAGCTTAACCAGCTCCCGGCGGCGTTCTTCATTCAGCGGCGGAATAGGAACGCGAACAAGGTTTCCGTCGGTGACAGGGTTCAACCCCAGGTTCGCATTGAGGATAGCTTTTTCGATCGGCTGAATCATGTTCTTTTCCCACGGCTGCACGGCGATAGAATGGACATCGGGCGTGCTCACGTTGGCAACTTGATTCAACGGAACCGTTTGACCGTAGTATTCGACGCGTATACCGTCCAGCAGGGCTGTGGTGGCCTTTCCCGTTCGGATTTTCACAAATTCTTCCCTCACTACCTCAACTGCTTTCTTCATCCGGTCTTCACCATTCCTCAAGATGTCTTTGACCATGATGTTATCTGCTGATGTTATCTGAATGTTGTTGGCACATTGGCTGCAAATTGGCTAATGAATCGACACAGGTATTTCGGCGACTTTTGACCCCACCCGCTCACCCATCACCACACGTTTGAGATTTCCCTGGATGTTCATGTTGAAAACAACGAGCGGGAGCTTATTCTCTTTACTGAGCGTGATCGCAGTTAAATCCATGACCCGCAAGTTTTTCTTTATAATGTCAGAGTAGGAAATCTCCTGATATTGAATCGCGTCGGAGTTTTGCTCAGGGTCGCTGTCGTAAATGCCGTCCACGCGGGTGCCTTTCAAAATGACATTCGCTTCGATTTCGATTGCCCGCAGGACAGCGGCCGTGTCCGTTGTAAAATAGGGATTGCCCGTTCCAGCGGCAAAAATCACCACCCTTCCCTTCTCGAGATGTCTGATGGCGCGACGCCGGATGAAGGGTTCTGCCACTTTCTCCATGTTAATGGCAGTGAGGCATCTCGTCTTGACGCCGCGGTGTTCAAGCGCACTTTGCAGCGCAAGGGCGTTGATCACAGTCGCAAGCATACCCATCTGGTCGCCCGTGACTTTGTCGATCCCGTCTGAGGAATTCTCTATTCCGCGGTAGATGTTGCCTCCTCCGATCACAATCCCGACCTCGGCACCGAGTTTTTGCGCATCCCGTATTTCTTCGGCATAATGGGTCAGGACGTGCGAATCAATCCCGTAGTCCTGATTCCCTAACAGGGACTCGCCGCTGAGCTTTAACAGTATGCGTTTATACTTCAACTGTGTCATTCTGTTTTTCCGAAAAAAATCCCGAATCGCTCCGGGAATTACGACTCACGAATGATTCTCTCCAAGATGATATCGCTCGAATCGGCGAATGGAGATTTTCTCCCCAACCTTCGCAGTTGCTTCGTCGAGAAGGTCTTTAATGGTTTTGCCCGAGTCTTTGATAAAACTCTGCTCCATCAAGACTGTCTCCTGGTAGAATTTCTCCAACCTGCCCTGGGCAACTTTCTCGGCCATGTTTGCTGCTTTTCCTTCGTTCATAGCCTGAGATTTGTAGATCTCCAGCTCCTTGTCAAGAGTCGACTTCTCGATCTGCTCGCGTGAAATGTACAAAGGGCTCATCGCGGCAATTTGCATGGCGATGTCGTGAGCCAGCTGTTTAAAGTCCGGCGTCTTTGCCACGAAGTCCGTTTCGCAATTCAATTCCACCATAGAGCCGATCCGGCCGCCGGCGTGGATATAGGCTTCGACAACGCCTTGATTCGTTTCCTTGTCCGCCCTTTTGGCCGCCGTCGCAGCTCCTTTCTTCCGAAGGTACTCGACTGCCTGTTCCAGGTTGCCACCTGTCTCCTCAAGCGCTTTTTTGCAATCCATCATGCCTGCGCCCGTTTTGACGCGCAGTTGTTTCACTTGTTCCGCTGTAATGACAGCCATAAAACTCAAACTCCTATGCTTTGACCCCTGTGTGAGCGACTTTTTCTGTCTCCTGAGCCTCAAGCTCGGCAGCTTTCTTTGCCGATGATCTTTGCGTTCCTTCAACCACCGCATCGGCAAGCGCTTTCGTAACCAATTGAATGGACTTCAAAGCGTCGTCGTTTGCGGGAATGGGATAATCGACCGTTTCAGGGTCTGTGTTGGTATCGACAATCGCAACGACGGGAATGGACAAGCGATGGGCTTCCTTCACTGCGATCGCCTCTTTCTTCAAATCAACGACAAACAGCAGACCGGGAAGCCTTGTCATCTCCACAACGCCCGCAAGGACATCCTGGAGTTTCTCACGCTCCCTGCTCAGGTGCAGTCTTTCTTTTTTTGTAATGTTGTCGAACGTGCCGTCCGTTTCCATCTTCTCGATGTTCGTCAGGCGTTTCACGCTTTTCCGAATAGTCGTGAAATTCGTCAACATGCCGCCCAGCCAGCGTTCGGTAACATAGAACGCGTTGCAGCGCCGGGATTCCTCTTTCACAACGTCTTTCGCCTGTTGCTTCGTTCCGACAAACAACGGTTTCTTGTTCTCCGCGACGATATTCGCAACAGCGTTGCACGCTGCATCGAGCATTTCCTGCGTTTTCTTCAAGTCGATGATATGAATCCCGTTGCGCTCCATGAAAATATACGGCTTCATTTTGGGATTCCAGCGGCGGGTCAGGTGTCCAAAGTGGGCACCGGATTGGAGCAGAGCTTCGAGCTCAACACGAGGCATATGTGGTCCTTTGTTAGTTGGTTTATCCGTCAAGAAACGGATACCCGCGATTGCGGGTCGACTATTCCCGTCATTTTCTTCCGGAATCCCGTCTGCATTTGGCTGACGAGACACTGCCGGTCGAATCAGGGAATATGATTAATTTACTGCAACATCTACATTGTGAAAATGATTTGAATTCAACAACTTTTGAAATTGGACAACTGGTCAAAAGTTACTTTTTGGAAAGCCTCTATTGCTTACTTCTGAATTCTCGATTCAGATGTGTGAGCGAGAATCATCGGTAGTTCTTTCAACTCCCGTTTCAGAGGATCCAAGCTCAATCCAAGGGCTTCGAGAGAAAATGCCCCCAACAGTACGCTATCGCCTTTCTCTCCGAAAATAACGTCTGCCCCACCGACACGTTCCTTGTATCTGAAAAGGGCTACTCCTTTTTTCCGAACGATCTTTTCTCCGTTTGCTAGACGGAACTCTTGCTCAGCGATTGGTTTGATACCCAACTTTTTCAGAATTGCCGCAGGACCAACCGAGTAAATCGCGCCCGAGTCGACAAGAAATTCCAAACTTACTGTCTTTTTGGGGGCCCGAGGATTTCCAATTTCGACCGGTAAAACTGTTAAACCCATTATCGTTTCGAGAACTGGAATCGTTTGCGCGCCTTTTTCTGCCCGTACTTTTTTCTTTCAACCATGCGCGGATCGCGCGTGAGTAATCCGGCGTTTCTGAGATTCGTTCGCGAATCTTCGTCGATAGCCACGAGCGACCTGGCAATGCCGAGTCTGATGGCTCCCGCCTGGCCTGTGGGACCGCCGCCGGCAACCGTGATTTTGGCATCGTATCTGCCGAGGGTTTCTGTGACCGTAAACGGCTTCATCACCTCTCCCCGTAATACTTCGATGCCAAAGTAGTTTTCCAGATCCCGATTATTAATAGTGATCTTTCCGGATCCCTCAATAAGTTTTACGCGAGCGACAGCATTTTTGCGACGTCCTACAGTTATAAAGGCTGGCATGAAACTTTCTTCCTTATCTTAAAGGGACAACGCTTCCGGTTTTTGCGCTTCGTGCGGGTGAGCCGATCCCCTGTATACTTTCAATTTCTGAATTATTTTTTTGCCGAGTCTGTTGTGCGGAATCATTCCTTTGACTGCATGTTCGAACACCCATTCCGGCCTGGTTTCGATGAGTTCCTTGAAACTCGTGAACCGGGCGCCTCCGGGATAACCCGTGTTGCGGTAAAACTCCTTGAGTTCCGTTCTTCTTCCGGTCACATGTACCTTTTCGGCGTTAAGGACAACAACATAATCTCCGACATCAGCATTGGGTGTAAAAGTCGGCTTGTGCTTTCCCCGCAGTATCCGGGCAACTTGCGAGGCGATTCGACCCAGCGTTTTACCTTGAGCATCCACGATGAACCACTTTTGCGGGACTTCTTCCTGCTTGAAAAACCTTGTTTTTGGTGAAGTTTCCAATGAAATCCTCGAAGAATGTTGCATTGCAATTTTTTGAGCCTGGAAATATAGCAGAAATTGGCGGGAAAGTCAACGCAAAAAGCGGTGCACGAAAGCTCTGAATGAGTGTACCGGACTATTCAGCGCGGGCAGGTGGCTTTCCTTTGGCGCCGGCCGCTTCCTGAATTTGTCTTTGCTCCATAATACGCATCAGGCTATCAAGCTTGGGCGGATAGCGTTTCTGATACCGGGAAGGGACATAATTCATCATGGA
>JACPSI010000150.1 GCA_016193365.1 Ignavibacteriales bacterium | reverse complement strand
CGGGCCTAAGGAATCTGCACCATTTTTGCTCTCGATTTGGTGGTCGATATTCTCACCCTCCTCTTCCTGTCTTTCATAAGCCTCTCGCTGATACATTTCCTTGTCTTTTCCGTCGTAAGGTCTCTGGATCAGGCGACCGCTGGGAGTATAATAACGAGCAATCGTAAGGCGAAACGCCGACCCGTCACCCAGCTTCCATTGCCGCTGAACAAGGCCCTTGCCGAAACTCGGCTCCCCGACGACCAGCCCGCGATCCCAGTCTTGAATTGCACCAGCTACGATTTCACTCGCGCTCGCGGAGGCGTTGTTGATGAGAACAATCAAAGGAATTTTTTCGTAATCTTCTCCGGTCTTTGCCGCATACGATTCTTCGAAATCAGGCTTGCGGGCCTTAGTATAGACGATAACCCGCGGTTTCTCTTTTGTTCCGCCGTCGAGGAAGAGGTCCGACATTCGTACAGCTTCTTCAAGATATCCACCCGGGTTACTTCTCAGGTCAAGAATGAGCTTCTTCATCCCCTCTGCCTTGAGCTTCGTCAGCGCCCGGGATAACTCCATGTATGTTTGTTCATTGAATTTGTTCACTCTGACGTAGCCTACTTCTTTCGTCACCATGACTGAGGCTTCGACGCTGTAAAGGGGAATTTCATCTCGCGTGATCTCGAAATCCAGCCTCTCTTTTACTCCTGGTCGAACGATCTCCACCTTGACTTTCGTCCCTTTCGGACCGCGAAGCGTTCGCATCACTTTTTGGTCATCGAACCCTATCGACGAGCTGTCGTCAATGCGTACTATCCTGTCGTTTGACAAAATCCCAAGCCGTGCTGATGGGCCGCCGCCGATCGGTTCCAAAACAGTTATTGTGTCGTTAATGACTCGAAAGGAGATGCCTATTCCTTCGAACTTCCCCCTGAAATCCTCCACGACCTTCTCAAACGCTTTGGCCGGGATATACACGGAATGGGGATCCAGGGTATTCAGCATCCCGTTAATTGCAGCTTCGGTGAGTTTTTGAGTATCAATATTGTCCACGTAATACTTGTCCGTAAAGCTCAGGACATCCTGGAACTTCTTCAATTGCTCATAGATATTGTCAGCGGAAATCAGTTTGTTGATTTCCATACCTGCAAAAAGGCTTACGCTGACAAGCGCTGCCACAGTCCAACCTGAGAATTTCTTTTTCATCATTGCTTCCTTCCGAAAAGATTCACGTGTCCCTCAGTACTACGGACACTTTCTGACCGCTTCAAACACCAGTTTATGCCTGTAAAATACGACAATCCAGTCTAAAAACAAACTTCAGAACTCTGCCGTATTTCCAGATCGAGTCCTTATCGGGCGGTAAAGTCTCATCATGTTATTTCTCAAGGCTAGGAATTTCTCGGGATTAAGTGAACATCTTTACGGACGGCGTCACTATTTCTCCGGCTTCATCTGCGGGAAGAAGATAACATCACGAATGGAATCCCTGTTCGTCATCAGCATCGTAAGGCGGTCGATACCAATGCCGAGCCCCGCCGTCGGGGGCATGCCGTATTCCAGTGCGCGAAGGAAATCTTCATCGAGCAGTTGAGCTTCTTCGTTGCCGCTCGCGCGGAGTTTCATTTGCTCTTCGAATCGCATGCGCTGGTCGATGGGGTCGTTCAACTCGGTGAAGGCGTTGCAGATTTCCTGGCCGTTGGCAAAGCCTTCAAAGCGCTCAACAAGTCCGGGTTCCGAACGGTGTCTTTTTGCGAGAGGCGACATTTCCACGGGATAGTCGATAACAAAGGCGGGTTGAACGAGATTTTGCTGTACTTTTTTACTAAAGATTTCATCTATAATCTCGCCGCGACCCAAACCGGGCTCGATTTCCAATCCCAGTTCTTTTGCAATCTTTCGAAGCTCGACCTCGGATTTGTCCCGAAGGTCTTTGCCGGTGACTTTTTCGATGATCTGAAACATGGAGATTCGTTTCCAAGGCGGCGCGAAGTTGACTTTGTTGCCCCCGAGGCTGACAACAGTGTTTCCGTTTGTTTCAACTGCCACACGGGCGATGAGTTGCTCAACAAGTTCCATCATCCAGAGATAGTCTTTATAAGCTACATACAACTCCATCATGGTGAATTCCGGGTTATGAACCCTATCCATTCCCTCGTTTCGAAAATCTTTTGAAATCTCGTACACGCCGTCAAAACCGCCCACGATGAGCCTTTTGAGATACAACTCGTCTGCGATACGGAGAAAAAAATCCATGTCGAGGGCATTATGTTGAGTCCTGAATGGCCTTGCAAATGCCCCTCCATACATCGGCTGGAGAACCGGCGTTTCCACTTCGAGATAGCCTCGCTCGTCCAAAAACTTTCGGATCGTTGTTACGATTTTCGCCCGCTTCATAAACACATCACGAACTTCCGGGTTGACGATAAGGTCGACGTATCGCTGTCGATAACGAAGTTCCTTGTCGGAAAAAGGGTCGAAGACAGACTTCTGTCCCTGCTCGTCGATCTTTTCCTTCACAACGGGCAACGGCCGAAGTGATTTCGCGAGCAATACCATTTGCCTCGCATGGACAGAAACCTCACCCATTTTCGTACGGAACACAAATCCCTGCACGCCAACAATATCTCCAATGTCCATGAGCCGAAATGCGTCATAAGCCACGCCGAGATCGTCTCTTTTTAGATATATCTGCATCTTTCCCCGTGAATCTTGGATGTGGCAAAATGAAGCCTTTCCCATTCTCCGCAGCGACATGATACGTCCAGCAACTGCAACCGTTTTCTCTTCACCCCCATCCGTGAAGGTTTCGATAATGTCAGCTGAAAAGTCTGTACGGTCAAATTCATGGGGATACGGGTCCATCCCGAGCTTCTTCAGCTGGTCAAGTTCTTCCCGGCGACGAAGCGTCAGCACATTAACATCTTCGTGTTCGTGCTCGTGCTCTGGAACCTTCTGCTCTTGTTTCGTTTTTGACATTTTCAGAGTCTCAAGTTAATCACAAGATGAGCAACGCCCGTACAACGTGCTGAGCTCGAGCAATCGTTGTGCATGCTCAGGCCTCACCTCGTCCCATGTGAAACGCCACTCCCAATTCCCTGTGGACTTGCCGGGATAGTTCATTCTTGCTTCTGCACCGAGCCCCAGGACATCCTGGAACGGAAAAATGGCGAGGTCTGCAACAGATTGAGATCCCAACCGCATAAGGCTCCAGTGAATGTCCTGACCATCAACGTTGACGTATTTCTTCATGAACAATTTTTCGGCGTCACTCGCAGTTTGATACCACCCGCATGTTGTGTCATTATCGTGCGTTCCCGTGTACACCACGCAATTTGGTGCGTAGCGATGAGGCAGAAAGGAATTGTCCGAACCGCTGCCGAAGGCGAACTGAAGTATTTTCATTCCCGGAAACTGAAACTGATCCCGGAGAACAACAACTTCAGACACGATGAATCCCAGATCCTCTGCAATAATCGGAAGTCGGCCAAGATTCTGCAAGACGGCGTTGAACAGGTCATCTTTGGGGCCGTCAACCCATTTCCCACGTTCGGCGGTTTTTTCCGAGGCAGGGATTTCCCAATTTGCAACAAAGCCGCGGAAGTGGTCGATCCGCACAATGTCAAAAAGCTGAAACATCGATCGAAACCTCTCTACCCACCATGCGTAGCCGTTCTTTTTCATCACATCCCATCGGTAAAGCGGATTTCCCCATCGCTGTCCGGTT
>JACPSI010000149.1 GCA_016193365.1 Ignavibacteriales bacterium | reverse complement strand
CGCCTGCCAGGCAAGATAGACAGCCTTGATAAACCGATACTCGACATCGGGCTCGACCGGCACACGAACATACTTCGCCCAATTTTCCCTTTCGCACGGAATCTTTTCCGGCGTCATGGTAAAATAGTCAAAGAGCCATCCGTTTGCCGTCTGCGTTTCCGCAAAATGGTTCACAACGCTCTGAAGGTCCTTCTCCCAGTACTTCGCGCCCCGCATCATGTCCGAATGATCGCGCAGCCATATACTCGGTGCATCCGGAGACCTGTACCCACGCACCCGGGTCCCCATCATATTATATTCTGAGACGTCATGTTCGAGAAATGATTTTATTCTTGGGACGAGAGCATCAATCTGAGCGTCGCCCGTTGTAATAAACGTTTCCTTCATCGGGTTTCACATTGCGGTTTCAGACGGCCGGCACAACGTTTTGGACATCGGCACGAAAAACCCATGTTCCCTCCGCCACAAAATGTGTTGCGAAGGCCCTGCGAACCCTGTTTGGCGACCTGTTGCCATACGAACCATGAATGGTATGACTGGAGAATATGACACCGGAACCCTTGGGTACCTCAAGATTCACCACCGTTGTCAAATCCAACCCATCGATCTCAAATGAATAGAACTTTTCCTTCCACTCTTTGCCGGATCGATCCCGCATGAGGTGCTCCGACTCCCACACCTGATGATCCTTGGAGTTCGTTGCTTTGTGTGTCTTGTACAGGCCTTGTCGATGGCTCCGCGGCACCACACAAAGGCCGCCGTTTTCGCCGTCGGTATCGCTCATCGCGAGCCAGCACGCGGTCAACGTGTTTGGCTCATTCGGCAGATAATGGCTGTCCTGGTGTAAGGCTGTCCCTTTGCCCGGTTCTGCCGGGCGTTTTTCCAGATACATTGTCTGCACGATCATCGGCCTCTTGGTGTTCAATATCTGCAGCATGCTGCCCACGATATGAGGATGTTTCGCAACACTCGCCCAGTGCTCATTGTGTTTGTGATTGTCAAGATGATTCCTCCGCTCAGGATCCTGACGTACTTCATAGGCAACGAAGTCATCTACCTCATCTTCAGTTAACAAATCGGGCACAACGATGTACCCATCCTCGTTATATCGATTGATCTGGGTTTGCGATAATATCATGGCATGTGTTTCGTTCATAAAGTAAGGTGACTCCTTTCTCTACCTGGTAAGTTGAAGCTCCAGTTTCTGCCCCCATCGAACTTTTACGCGATCCTGGAGGCTGCTTCCATCCCGCATCTTGAATCCTGCTTGCCTGAAGGCGTTCAGACAAACCTCCAATGCGTTCCCCTGATCAGTATACTGAGCCATGGAATCATCTGTATCTCCGTAGCCGACTGAACTCAAGACAATGCTCCCCGTCCTTCCATCATCCGAAACAGATGCTTTGACGGAAACGCGGCCGAATTTCGTCAGAAGGTCATTGACGCGAATAACAGAGCCTGCAAACAGCCAATCAGCCGGAATTCCGCGAAGCACGTCCACCGAGGCTCCCTTGTCGTCTGCGATAAGCGAGATGACAAGTTTCAACATTCCCGCGTAGGCGCTGTTTGTGGGGAAGTCTCCCGTCGTCCTCGTGCTGACTGTTTTCGGCATCTGCTCCTCCGCCCAGGCACCGAGAGGCGTGGCGTGGTTTGCAAATGCATACAAAACATCTGCGGCTTTTTCAACATTGCCGCTCATATAATGTGCCAGACCGTAGAGCGGCGCAAACCATACTCCGATGCCGCCGGTCAGCCATCCAAATGAAATTGGGAGTCCCTGCACGCAGGACGAATCGAGGACGCTGAGGGTTCCCTTTACGATCGGGTCGCTCAGTGAAAGAAATGAACCGAGGTTGACTGCTTCGCACAGGACCCACTGTGCGCGTTGGGGAACGTCGTGTGTCGTGTCGGCTACTTTTACCGGTAAGTACCTGTTTCCATAGGGATCCTTTCGCGTATCACGGGCCGCAGCGGAGCGGTACGAAGACAGGAGCTCTTGATAAAACGTACTCCACTCCTGAGCTTCAGCGGTTTTTCCCAGCCACTCTGCAGCCTCCACTGCTCTTTCGGTACTAATGAGCACCCAGTACACACTGCTGTAGTCGGCCGTTATTCCCGAGATACCACCGTCGACAAAACCAGGTGGCATCAGCCCATAATACGTCGCCTGCGGATCCGCCAGGGTGCTCTTCCTTCGTTCCTGAATATATCGCATGGCAGCAACGATTTTCGGCCAATGGTTCCGGAGCCATTCCCGATTACCGGCAAGTCTCGCATACCGCACCAACGCCCAGATAAAATTCGGCGTGTCGCGCTGGATGTCCACCGGCCAGATGACTTTAACTTTTCCGGTGTTGTCCTGGTAGCGAAAGAGTCCTTCGGTCGCAATTCTTGCGCTAACTGTATCTCCCTCCATGAGAACACCGTCAATATCATAGAGAGCGTCCTGGATCCAGAGTCCTCGATACACCGTGGATCCTGGTTGAAACTGTGCCACACCATCGACGACTTCTCGGCACTGGTACAGGGTTCGCATCCCGGCATCAAGGAGTAGCTGAAGCTGCTGGTCGGGAACCTGGATTCGGTTCCGTGGGTATCGCTGTTCGTTCACCCAAAACTCGCGGGCGCGAATTCGTTCCTTCTGCAGGTCGGGGACGACTGCGATGTTTTTCGAAAGCCGGTAGCCGCTGATGGCGATAAGTTGCACCGTTGACGTTCCGACGGCCAGTTCCAACTCCCATCCAGTGTCTGTCCTGCGGCCGCTCAGCGCGCGCGGGTTTGAAGCGACAAACGGCCGGCCTTCGAAGAGCAAGACGCCGGATTTTGCGTCAAAGGAAAGATCTCTTTGTGTTCGGATCCTGATGACCGGTGTGACATCTGTGCCGCTGATGGTAGCGTGTAGAGCATCGATGCGTGTTGGCAGGCGGTGCAGCTCGGGTTCTACTCCACAGTCGAGATAGAGCTCGGCTTTTTTCGAAGCTTTGCCGGTCATGATCTCTTCGGTGGTGACCCGTGCGTCGGGACGGAACATCCAAAGAGCGTTGAGAAAGATATTCGGGTCGCCGACCTTTGATGAAGGCCGAAGCTCTACGTGCAGTTCCCCGTCGTTATCCTCATCTTTTCCGTCGAACAGGAATACTTGGGCCTGATTTCGTTTTGCGTCGGCTACAAGGTCGAGCGAGCGGGGAGTGGATCCTTCAATATGCACTTCCGTCGCCCGGGCGCCAGCAGTCGTTCGATAACTTTCGCAGAATCCCAGCGCAATTTTTTTCCGACTGCCCCGTGCCACCTTGACCTTGTAGATAAGAGGACGATTGGGTCCCCAGGCCACATTACGAAAGGCCGGATCGGCCTTGCCTTCAGGACGCGCCCAGGCCAGAGCTCCATTGAAACCCAACAACCGACGCACAGGAAGGGGCGCGGCTTTGATCGGGGTAGTATCGGAAGGCTTGGGAACGAGGGCAAAGGATTCGAGAATGATCTTCGCGCTGTCTCCGGACAACTCGGTGATGACGATGGGAATATCGGCATGTTCAAGCCGCTGCGAAATGGACTGCACCTTGACGTTCTTCATCTCGATGCTGATAGCCGTGTTGGGGCGTACATAGGGACCCGGACCAAAGTCGTAGAGGAGCGCACCTTGTTCGTTGACCATGGTCTTCTGCCAATCGTCCACGAAACAGATGAGCGTGTGGAAGTAGGCCGGAGCGTACCGATGATCGATCGAGCGCTTTTGCGCGTGAGCCGCTGTCGATATGAAGGAAAGACTTGTGAGGATGAGTATTGTCGCTTGTTTCATGGTGTTCTTTGAGGGCTGGAGTCGTGGCAACAGGTTACGTCGCAGAATCGACAGGCAATCTCCACATATAGTTCGGGTCAATATATGGTTCATCGTCTTTGTGCCGGTCCATGAGTTCAATTTTCTTTTTCAGCAATTCTCCGAAATTTTCGCCATAGATGTGCAGGGACTCGCCAGACCTCGAAATCGGAATGACATCAACAGGACTTGTCTCCCACAGATGCAGCAGGTTTTTTGCATTTTGTGATTCGCTCTGAATCATCTCTCCGACTTTCTTCCGATAAGCATCTTTTTGTTTTTTCGTCGCAGCCTGCAGGTAGCCATGAACCGATTCAATCCACGCCACAACATTCCTCATCGTGGTATAATAACATCTTGCCGCGCGCAGGCGTATATCCAGATCCTTGAATACTTTCTTCGTGTTCTCGTCGATGCCGTCCCCGCTCAAGATTGTCTGAATTCTCTCAATCCCGTTGTCCAATGGAGGAATGACTTTGGTGTCGATCATGTTGCGCTTCTGTTCGGCCTGTTTGACGGTAAGAAAATTCCACATCATATCGTTATTGAGATCTACACGCGTGGGATTATTGAATGTCGCAAGAAGGTATTTTTCATAGTACGACCTCTCGTGCTCAGGAATTGCGTCAATATTTGGCACAAAAGGCCGAACCCAGAGCCTGAACCAGGGAAATCCATACGTGCTGTACGGGATGTTCGGAGGGTAAGATCGAACAGCGCGGTCGGACAGATCCCAAATGGAAATCAGTTCCTTGACATATTTTGCATCCACCCAACGAGCCGCCGCGGCCTGTGTGATTTCGCCCAGCGACAAGTGCAGTTTTTGCTGAACTGAGCGCACCACCTCGCCGTTGATGTCATAAGGGGCGTGCGACCGGGGCGTCAAGTTGGCAAGCACACATCCGTCCCCTCGCTTGACAGCCTTCATGAAGCGTTCGTACGTAACTCGAGGGCAAGGGACGCCAAGAACATTATTGTCGCCGACGTCGATTTTCTCATGAGTCCATGCACCCGCTTTCCTGAGCTCGCGCTGTTCATTACTATAGTGCGGACCTTCAAAGTATGCGAAAGAACCCGCATCCATACCATCGCCGAGACCACGGATGATGTACGGACGCTCTTTGTAAAACGGGCCCAAGTCACCGACAAGACGGAATGCCGGGTTGACGGCTCTCGCCTCGTCGCGTAGAAGCCTGTAGTACGTCAGCACGTTTTCCGAGGCTTTGCGTTCAATCTCTTCGTCATTTTTCCATTCACGAATAAGGTAGGGGCCTCCGTTACGGCCAGCATAGAGCGATGACGTAAACTCGAATCCCGCGCCGCTGTCGTTTGTCCATACATGTATAAAGCCGATCTGCGGGACTTCTGCCATGATTTTTTGGACGAGTTCCCGATAATGTTGTTGGACAACGGGATGGGCCATGGCGAGGGTGTAACGGGGCAAAAAGCTTTCCCTCGGATGGTCAACGCGCGCACCACGAAGGTAAGGATACTTTAGCCAGAACAGTTCGGGCATCGAACGCGGGGAGTTCACATGAAGGCCCGGGATGAGTCCGTTCTTCAGGGAAAGAGCGGCGTTGCGTTTGAGGAACTCGAGGTTTGCTTTCAAGTAACCGGCAGGATAGAAACCTTTCAGCAATGTGCTGTCGACAAACTGGTCGAGATCGGGGCTGTAATCATAAAACCAGGAGTAGACGTCGCCTGAAGGCCCGGATTCGAATGGACGGTCAACGCCAAGTCCGTTGATTGTCACGTGTGTGAACCCATGCTCCGCAAGTTGCCCCATGTAGTTTTCCGCATCAAAGTGTCGGGCCGACCTCAGGCTCCCTACCAGGAAATCGCTGAGGTTCCTCAGCCAAAGAAACGTCGGCACAGCTTGTTTCCTGACCTTCCTTATCTTTCTCCGGGGCACGTCAAGATACGCCTATTTCTTTCCGGACAATTCTGGTACCCTCCACCATAGCTTTGAGCTTTCCGTATGCCCGATGCCGGGGCATGAATTTCATTCCGCAATCGGGTACGATGTACATTCTCTCCGCCGGAATGAACTTCAGGGCTTTGCGGATTCGTCGAGCGACAACATCCGGCGTTTCCACATGTTCGTCTTTCACATCGATAACACCAACGGCGATCTCTTTGTCTGTTTTGTATTTTTTGAAGAGCTCCAAACCAACGCCGTCTGACACAGCAAACTCGAGTGCGATTTGTCCCGCGTCGACATCGAGCAGCGCAGGAAAGAGGTCGGCATATTTTCCTTTGAAGAGCTTTTTCAGTTGATAGTTGCCGTAACAGACGTGCACGGCAATCTTAGCCTTGACCCCCGATACGAGTCTACCGAATGCCTCAACCAGCCACGGCATATCGTTCGGATAGCCCACCCATACCGGTTCGTCGATCTGGATGAACGTACAACCGGCTTTGACCAAACCTTTCAATTCGACATTGAGGATATCGGCGAGGTCGAAGATCAATTCCCTGTCGTTTTTGTAGAATTCATTTGTTGCACGTTTCGCCAGCATCTGAGGGCCGGTGACACAGACTTTCGGAAGGGCGACCGTATGTTCCCTCAAGAACCTAAAATGACGGTCCATATGCAGGCTTTGCTTCCACCGCACTTTATCCACAATAACAGGGTCGGGCATCTGAATGCCCGGGTCGAGGTCTCCGATGGGATGCATCTTTGCATGCTCGAAATCAAAACCGTGTATTCGTTTCGAAAAGAAATACACCATGGTTTCCCGGCGCACTTCTCCGTCGGTGATGATATCGACACCCGCCATTTCCTGGTCCTTGATAACCGATTTGACGGCGTTATCGTGCGCCTCGTCGACAGCCTCGGGGGACATCTTTCCCTGTTCACCGAGACGGCGCACCTCTTCCAGCCATTTTGGGAACGAGTAACTGCCGATGACAGTCGTCGGGAGAAGGGGTAATTGAGGCTTCAATAATTGTTTTTTGGAGGGAGTGCGGGATTTTTTCATTTGACGGAATAACGAGGGAGAATAAAAATGGGGTAATCGAATTCAAGTTCTGCCTCCCATTTCCAGGGACATCGAACTAGATTACCCCAGCTTTTTTTTGCCCCACGAGCTGTGGGGTGCAGCTACTTCATGTCTACGCTCAGCGTGATGCGATGAACTGCATCAAGAATATCCATAGATGTGTATGCATAATCGACCCTGAGGCCATAATCTCCCATGGAGGTCTGAACACCTCCGCCAAAGCTCATGCCCTCGATCGTTTGATTGATGGCTGCCCTTGTACTTGTACCTCCGTCGTCTGCACCCGTGTAATTGAACTTCATTCCCGCCCGGACTGAGAACATTTTGGCAAAAACATATTCCGCTCCCACATAGTAGAGCTGTGGGCTGTCCTGCGGCTTTGTAGCATCAACGGCGATGAGGAGGTCTCCGGATTCATCGTCTTTCAGAGCCTTAAACGATGTACCGACACTGAACGTTATGGGAATCGGCGATTCGACATCAAAATACTTGATACCCGAACCCAAGTTGCTGAGCCGCGCGGAAAACTTCCAATCGTTCACAAAACTCGCCACTGTCCCGATGGAGTAGACCGAGCCCAGGTCTAAGGCAAAAGCACTCTCCGTCGCATCGTCTATGCTCTGATTAATGTATTTCAGCGTGACACCCAACGAAAGCTGGTCGGAAAAATTTCGCGCGAAGGTCGTTTGAAGCGCCAAATCAAGATAGTTGTATGTATCCGATGTTGCTTCGTCTATTTGCTGGGACTGTTGAGAACTCGGTGCAATATCCCGATACGCATTGATCCCGCTGACACCAAACATGATGACGCCGACGCCGACGGTGCCTATGTCTTCCAACTTGTACGATAAGCCGAATGCATTGTGATTCAAATCCGCTATCCACTTATTGTATGAAAGTGTTGCCTGCATGCTTGAATTCCGAAGGGCAATGCCTGCGGGGTTCCAGAACATCTGGCCAACATCCTCGGAGAACGAAGTACTCGCTGACCCCAGCCCAACATTGCGCGCACCCACCCCTACCTTTAGAAACGCCGCAGAGTTCAGCCCCGCCTTGCGGACCTGTGCTTCCGCCTCAAAGAGAAGCAGGGGAATCGAGAGAATGATGAGAACTGATCTTCTTATTTTCATGGTCATTTCCTCTTCAAAATGTGGTTGGCTCATTTATCTCAAGATGGCAAGGTAATTTCGCTCTATTCCACCGGGATATTGCACAATGTAGATGTAAAGGCCGTTAGCCACCTCCATACCATCCTTGGAAAAGAGATCCCACTCCCACGAACCGGCTATCGGATTCACAACATCTATCTGTTGAACAATTTGACCTGCTACATCAAGAATAGTGATTTTTGACTGATCCGGAATGTTGTTAAAGTAGACCTTGTGCCCTAGCCCCACGTCGAAAAGCGCCGTTCGTTTGTACGGATTCGGCTTGACGTAGATTTTCACTTTTCCACTTACTACGTCAGCAGCAGCAGGAACCTCGGGTAGCAAGGTAAATGCGGACCCAAGTGCCCGCTGGGATGCAATATCCCTCGGGTAGAATGCATTGAAACTGCTGTTGGCAAAAGGATACGTCCCCATCCACAAACCGCTGCGCCCATTGACATTTACTTTGTGAGATTCAATCCTCGTCGTCGTTGTACCTCCCGGTCCGGTATACCCTCCCGGTTTCTCGCCATAGGCAGATACATAATACCAATAAGTGAATCCCAGAAGGACATCTTCGTGTGTATCCTCATACGAGTACCTAAAGGCTCCGCTTGCATCGAGATATGTCGAGAGGTCCGCTTGGGGGATAACCTTGACCAAGCGATAGGGACCCCATGAATCTGCCTGCTGTGGTGTCTGTACCTCCGATATGGCATCAAATTTCGGATTGACAGGTTTAAGATACGCCGCCTCGGTCTCACCCAGGTTCATTTGTTCCTGGTAGCGATCCAAGCCTCGCATGCCACCGTTGAGTGTAACAAATTTTGGGAAGGGCTGTGCCCGCCAGATCTTGTAACCTCGGAAGTTAGGGTCAGATTCTGCCCCATTATCCCATCGAACGCGAACTTTTCCCGATGGAGCTCCGGCAACAGAGATCAGTGGGGCCGGAGGTGGAGTCGGTAAAACGGTTTCGTTGTAACCGCCCGGCGCTGCTCCCCAGGCGTTCTGATACGCCCATCGAGCCGCGTAGAGAGCCTGTTGGACTCCTTCGAGCCTGTACCCACCACCCTCGACCCATACAACCGTAACGGAAGAGTCGACATCGATGGAAAAAGGACCGACTCCGTTCATGATGTCTCCTCCAAACGTATGCTCAAAAACAAATCCCTTCGTCCATCTCCCAAAACCCGTCGGGTAGTTTGTGCTCGCGTCCGCCTTTCCGTCTTCCCACGGACCCTGGCTAAATGCTGCAAGCGTCGCCACCTCATCTGAATACAGCTTCTTGTCTCCATTAGGCCGCGTTGCTCCACTCGGTTTTGGAACAAATGTCAGCGGGTTCCCGGCCGTTCCACTCACGAAGTAGTTCGGATTCGGGTTGAAATTCTGGTTTGCAGCGTTGTTATCCTTTCCGGCGTTTTGATACCACGTTCCCATATAGAGTTTGTGCAATCCCTCTGGGGTACTTGAAGTTGGCGGAGAATCAGCTCCAAAACCACCAATGCCGTTTCCTTGCATCACGCTGTGATACCAGCCTCGCTCAGCCCCTGTGCCGATCGGGTGGGATCCAAAGATAGTGTTTTTATCGGCATTGGCTGGATTTCCGCTTCCCTGCTTCACGGCAAGAAAAGAATTAAATGTCCAAACGTCAGTATATGACTTCAACACTTGAGCACCTTGGATTCCCAGGTTGCTTCTTCCCGCGGCAACCACCCCTCCAGTGACACGGCTTGGGTCAACTCCCGGAAACGATACAATCATGTCCCATGGTGAGCCCGCCGGATCGTTATCACCGACGTAACCAGTGTTGCGTCCCACGTTGAAGTCGTTACCCCGGCCGCCAGTGGCCGTCAAGAAATACGAAATCATCGGTGTGCCCATCCAGCCCAAAGTGAGTGCTTTGATCTTATTCCCAGTCTTGTCGGCCACCCCATCTTTGTTGAGATCTAGGACGCCTGTATTTTTCAGCGTGATCTCAAAGATGATGAAGTCATTCAGGTTCGCCCAATTGACGGTAAACTGCCGAGCGACGACCTTCACATCAATGCCAAGACTGGTTGGAAATCCGACTTCATAGATGACCTGCGTCCTTTTCGCTGCGTCCACCCACTTTGTGAGGTTAACATAGTTTCTTGTTGGATCGTTGGCGCCTGCGAGGAGCGAGCCGAACGTTCCAAAACCATAGTTGGCTTTGTTCGTACTGTTGTGGGGGGAAGATGGGAAGAATGTCGATGAAGAATCGTACTCAACAATTCTCATGTTGTGTGACCAGTACTGACCGTAGTTCCATCCACCCGGCCACATTGTCGTTGGGACATTCCAGAGACGATCCTGGTTTCCCATGTGGATGAACGTATGATTATTCACTGCATCCGCACCAAGAGTTTCGCGCCACCACCGATTTGCCGTATACGGCGTCGTGTTGTCTGGTGTTATGCCGTCCCAGTAATCTCCAGCGACAAATACTCCTGTGCTTGCGGGCGCAGACCCCTGCCGAGTCTGAGTTTGCCCGAAAACCACCGTGGCAAACAGAAGGGTAAGACCGATCACCCGAAGAGCTTTAATTGAATTTAAGCAAACCATGGCTTTTCTCCTTGATTCTTAATTGGGTTCAATGCGGTCTTATCAGAAATCGACATAAGCACCGACAAACACTTGCCGGGGCAGGTCAAACACGCTCGTGCCTTCTGGCAGAATCGCTCGTTTATACTCGCCTGTCGGATCCCCGTTATTGTGAAACCTCAGTTGGCTCGTCCCAGTTGAGGTAGCGTAAGCGAGAATATTCGTTTTGTTGAACATGTTTTTCACGTCAAGGAATGCCCCAATACGATATCCTCCGAATGTGAAACCTTTTTCAAGACGGACATCCACCGTGCTGTTGGAGGGAGCAGTTTCCAATTGGCGGGCAGTCCGATTATCAACTGTCGGATTGGTGTAGAGAAATCCGCTTGTGAAGGTTCCCACAAGATTCACATAGACCTCGTACGGGAATTGGAGCGTAAACGTGTACCCCAGGCGGTGTGTACGGTCAAAACCGGCACCGAGGGCCGACTGGCCTCCTCCGACGTTAATCAGATACTGTTTGAAGTTCTTTGCATCGTCGAACGGCAGCTGTGTGTAAATGCTGTCGGTTGTTCCACGGGCAAACGACGTCTTGTTGGGTGCTGGTCCGCCTGCCGGAGCTTTGATGACGCTCCATGCGTAGTTTATTCGGCCAAAGACCCGAACCCAATCTTCCAGAGCGTACTCGCCAATATTCAACGTCACTTCCACGCCACGCGCATCTGCATACCCGGAATTAAAAAAGACGTTGTACGTCGTCACGGTCTGTCCCGAAAGCCCCGAAAGGGTGTATGCGTAGCGTTGGAAGTTTTCGATTTCCCTGAAGTACGCGTTTGCATTTACTGATATGCGAGGTAGAAACTCCCAAGTGGCACCGAACTCATAGTTCGTGGACTTGAACGGGTCTTGATCCACTCGCATCTGGTTGGGAAGTGAGGTATTATTGATGTTATTATACCCCAAGTACATTTGTGCAAAGGGAAGTTGCTGACTCGATCGGGAGTACGAGAAGTACATCGTTGAATTCTCGGTAATGGGATGGCTCACACCAATGCGTGGAGAGAAAAACCATTTCATCCCGATGTCGTCGCCCCGGTACGGCACAAATGCCGAGCGAGCACCAGTGTTAAATGTTTGAGTAGCTGGATTAAAGTACGGCGTGTAGAAGTTGGCAAATTCAGCCGCATCCGGGTCAAACGCGTCAAGCCGCGCTCCGACATTCACAATAATGCCCGAGAGCTCAATCCGATCCTGAGCATAGAGTCCAATTTCCATGGGCTTCTTATCATACTGCTCAAGTAAAACTCCGACTCCGGGATCGATGTCCGTCGGGGAGATGACCGTTGACCGCCGGTCAAAGCTTACGTCATGCAACCTTAGTTGTACTCCTCCTCGCAGCTGGTGACTTTGGGTGATCTGGCTTGTGAGGTCTGCTTTAAGGGTGGTAACACTTGTTTGAAGACTTTCGTAGTAGTACGTCGGGTTGGCCAGCACCTGTCCTAGTCCCTCAATCGTGGTGATAGTCGGCTCAATTCCCTGCGTGTCATCGTTGTTATTGTTGAAGAATCTCCCTGAACCCACAGCCCCGATAAATCGCTTCACTTTTGCCGTGTCGAATCCGAGAACCAGGAAATCCGCAGAACCATTTGTCGGGTCGTATGTTTCGGGAATGCCGTCACCGTTGGCATCGGTGAATGAATCCAGGAAACCCATCCTCCCCGATTTCTTGACATTGCTTACCTGAACCTCGTAGAATGTCTCAGCTGACAAAATGTGAGTAAACCGGACACTTCCCACGGTCGAATAGCCGTCGTTGACGGGCACTCCTTCCAGAAAGTATCGGGATGCATCGTTGTAGCTCCTATTCTTCCAGCCGAACAATTCACCCCGGTCCTGAAGCACACCGCTGAACAGGATTTTCATATCACTCGAGAGGTCATAATTTGCCTTGCCCGTGAAGTTGAGTTCACGCGAGAATTCGTTGGGCATCGAGCCGTGAGTGTCGAAGAGTCTCCCCGTCAAGAACAACCCCAGACCCTCGGTGACTGACCCGCCGACGGAAACTTCTGCGTCATATGAGGGGGATTCCCCAATCTCGTATTTCCCGGGGGTCCAAATGTACCGCGTTGCTTTAACGTTATTCGCCGCCGCCAGCGTTCGTTTATTGGTAAAGTAAAGAGCTGTATCGCTCGCTGGATAGAATTCGGGACCTTTGAATCCCGGTCCTTTCATGAAGCGATCGAAACCACCGCCGCCTGCTCTGAGAAACGCACGTCCCTTCCAATCTCCACGGCCCTCTTTTAATGTCGCGCTGTAAAGTCCGGCCGTCGCGGCCACATATTCAGCGTTCGCAGCCCCTGCGATAACATTTAACTCGGACAACCCTGACGAGTTCATATCCACAACCACGCCGTTCGCTTCGTGCTGTTTCGATACTCGATTGTAGCGTTGCGACGCACTGACCTCGCCAACGCCTGCGTAGTCAATGTTTCCAAATTGGTCGGTGATGTCTACACCGTCAAGCAGAGATTTCGTCTCCTGTCGTTGACTGCCGCGAATCCGACCTTTGAAGACGCTCGCCGTGGTGTTCAGGAGCTCTTGAACCGAGAGAACGGGCAGGTTGTTATTCAGCTCGCCCGACGAGAGCACGCTGCGCGTGGATGTCAAGGTCTTATCCACGAGTCTCCGTTCCGCTTCGATGACTACTTCCGCAAGTCCGATAGCCTGACTGGGCAGTCGGAAATCCAGCGTGACCGTCTGGTCGGAGCTTATTTGGACATTCCTGATAACCACAGGCGCATAGCCAACCGCAGAAGCGCGGATGTTATACACTCCAGGAGGGACGTTGAGAATAAAGTAGAGACCTTCAACACTGGCTGAGGCGCCGAGACTTGTACCCTCGATGACGATATTCGCTCCCACGACTGGCTCTCCACTGGTCGAATCCTTTACGACACCTGTAATCTTACCGTTACCGGCTGTCATAAGACTTGTTGCGAGGATGACGAGCATCACTAGGAAAATGGTTTTGAGCAAAACGTGTTTCATAACGCTGCTCCTTTGAAGAGATTGAATGAAAGTATTATTGTCTGAACAGACAAAACTGCATGTAAAGCGGAACTATGAAAGCGAATGGAAAGAAGTATCAATCGAACCTCGGCACCTCCTTTCAGAAGCATCGAATCTTTGATTGAGATGTGTGTGCCGTTTTAGGAAAATTTTGAATCAGAAGATTTTCTTGGAGGATGCCGTTATTCCGCAGCATAGCCTCCCATGCTGACAGACGAGGTGTGTTTTATTAGTAAAACTCAGTTTTACCTCCGAGAGTATAGAACTTTTTGGTAGTAATGTCAAGAAGAAAACACCTACCCTCCCGCAACTTCACGAGAAACCCTTCGACGCATAAACCCGCACAATCTTAGCGAACCTCAAGATAATCCTTTGCCGGAAGCTTCGGAAAAGGAGCGTGAGGTTCTTTCTGATACCAGAAGGCAACAGAAGAAATATCATCCTGGAGAGGCAGGTAGCGACTCCCGGATCGCCAGCCGAGAGCCTGAATGGTTATCTTCAAATCGCTTTCAAACCTGACCGGGTCCATTATGTGCCAACGATACAAGCCAAATCGCTGCTGAGATTCATACAGGCCGTCCGGGCGAATCACTTGATGGAGGCCGCTGTACGGCGTATTGAACTCTTGATACTTGCCCTTGACGTCAAAATTGTACGACCCGCAGAAATAATCCTCAGTTCCTGTGCCGCAAATCGTCGGAAATTCCTTGTCCCCGTCCATGTAGAACTTGATTTCCCCTTCGCCCCACCATCCTGTGTTGTTCACTCCCCAGGCCAGATAAGTCCCCACATAATGTCCCCACCCCTTGACTCCATCCACGATCGTGTACACTTCCTTATACGGTAACGGGTTCACACGGCGAAACTGCGCATGGAAATACGCGGCATCGTTCGGGATTTCAGTCAGAGTATAATCAATCTGATAATAAAGCGTCATCTCTTTTTCGTCGATGTTCTCAAACGTCACCTTGCACGATTTCCGGAACGGCATTTCCCAGTAACAATTGAAGGCGCTCCCCGGATTGACGCACACTGGCAGTGAAGAAAGCTGAGCATATCCTCCCCACCCCGACGCGAAAAAATCCCCCACGGGGGCTTCCACGGAAGGTGTTGATTCGCCGTCCCAATAGAATCTTATTATAGAGTAACGCCAATGGCCGGTCGGCGTCATCCAGATGTGCTGAATCGCACCGGGACCAGAAATCTCCGCCAGGGTGATTGCGGTTCCCGGCTTGACTCGGATGAACGGTGAAACCTTCCAGCCCTGCCCAAGATCACGCGCTGCGTCTTTCGCTGGCCCATCCGTGGACATTCCTGCTTTTCCCTTTTCCCCGGTGAAGTTCTCCGGGCTGATGGATCGTGATTTTGCTTTTGAAAGACGCGAGAGACCGCCCAGCCCCATGTTAAGCCCCTGAGAATTCTCCTGACAAAGGACACTCTCACCGAAAAAACCAATTACAAAGAAAAAAATAAAATTGACTGAGAGCAGTTTCATAAAAAACCTCCCTTCTGAAAAATGAACGCAAGATTCATATTGTATCAAACCTTTCTTAGAACATTAGAATCTTTCAAGCATCTTCTGTGAAGTCTTCAAGTCAGCATACATGCGCCTGAAGACTTTAAACTTGGCGTCGTGAAAACTTCTGAATTTCTGATGAGGTTTGATTTTTTTCCCCACATGGCCCATGGAGAGTGAGGCATCTTGAATTGTCCGGAATTTGCCGGCTCCGACAGCGGCAAGCATCGCAGCCCCGAGCACAACAGCCTCAGGTTCCTTCGGCAAGATTATCTCACATCCTGTGATGTCAGCGTGTTCCTGGAGCCAAAGCGAATTTTTTGTCCCACCGCCGCAAGCATGAATCCGCCGTATGCGATAACCGTGGTCGTTCAGTTTTTCAATGATGTCCCGTGTTCCGTACGCAATAGCCTGAATGGTTGCATAGTAAAGCCTCGCAAGAGAACCAACGCCCTCGTTCAGCGACAACCCGGATTGATCTCTTTGACAAGCTCCGGACCTTTTCGTTCGCGATTTTTCAAGTCCCGAACAATGCCGTTGAGATGCTCGTATACCGTTTCACCTTTCCTCTCCGCATCATGCACTGCCGAATTGTAGGAGCTGTTTTCGTGAATGACATGATCGATCAAAGACCCCGTCGCACTCTGTCCTCCCTCCGTCAACCAGAGACCGGGAATCATGGCGTTCGGATAAGGCCCCCAGATGCCTGGGATGAAAAGTGGCTTCGCAGAAACTACCATGTGACACGACGAAGTACCGCCGATCAGAGCAAGGACAGTCTGAAGCTTCGTTGCGCTGAGTGGTTTTGAGAACCCCATTCCCATCAGACCAATGCCTCCGGCGTGGGCATCAATAATACCTACCGCCACTTTTGTTCGAACGGTCAATCCCAGGTCTTTTGCTGCTTCTTCGGTCAAATTGCCAATGGGGGTACCCATCGGTAAGACCCGATCCCCTATTTTGTTCTCCTGTAAAAGTTGTTCGAGGCCGAGTTTCTTAAAAAAAGATTCATCCCAGGCTCCTTTTTTGCCGTCGTACGTCCATTTGCACACCGTTGTGCAGAGACTTCGCGCGTCGATCCCGGTTGAGCGATAGACCATAAAATCGGCAAGGTCGAGGAATTTCGCCGCGTTCTTCCACGTTTGAGGCATGTTCCTCTTGAGCCAAAGCAACTTCGGAGGCTCCATTTCGGGCGAAATCTTTCCCCCGACGGATCTCAGTACGCGATGCTTGGTCGCATTGATTTCTTCCGCCTCTCCGATTGCCCGGTGGTCCATCCAAACAATAATATTTTGCTCAGGATTTGCGGTGGGAGAAATTGTCATAGGATTATTTTCCCCGTCCAGAGCGACGAGCGAACATGTCGCGTCGAACGAAATGCCGATTACCGATGCCGGGTCGATATGACTTGACCGAAGAGCATCCTGCACCGCTGCACCCGTTGCCGACCAGATATCCTCGGAGGATTGCTCGACAAAAAATTCCTGAGGCCGCCAGATCTTGACGTCTTTTGTCGAGATTGCTGCCATTGTGCCCTGAAGGTCAAAGATGCCTGCGCGAACACTGCCGGTCCCGACATCCACACCGATGACGTGCTCGGTGGTCATTCGTTCAACACTTCTCCTCCCTTGTCGATATTTTCCTTCGTAAAAACGCGGGACGGCAATGTAATTTCTTTTGCAACTTTTTTCCCGTTCAGGATATCGAGCGCAATTTCAACTGCATGTTTTCCGCCTGTGGGATATTCAAAAGACGCTCCAAGGATTCCCTGTTTTACATACATTTGCCCTTCATGAGGAAGAGCATCGATGCCCACAAAGAGTATGCGAGCCTCACGGCCCGCGGCTTTTGCAGCCAGATATGCTCCATGAGCTCCGGGGTCGTTATGTGCATAGACAACGTCGATCTTATCGAACCGCGAGAGGGCCGATTCCATTTCTTTTCTCGCATTCGGCTCGAGCCACTTCATATCAGCCTCGAAAATCACCGCGATGTTTGTGTTCGCAATTCCTTCCCGAAAACCTGAATGCCTGTCCTGACCCGGTGTCGAGGTCATCAATCCCTTTAGCTCCACCACATTTCCTTTGCCGCCCGTTTTCTCTGCGATCCATTTGCCCGCAGCTCTGCCAATCTTTTTGTTGTCCGCACCTATGAAACAGGTATAATCCTCTCCCAGCACGCGCCGGTCGATGACGATGACGGGAATTCCTTTCTTATAAGCATCCCGCACCGGTCCTGTGAGCGGCGCGGCTTCTTTCGGCGAAACAAGTATGGCATCCACGCCCGCTCTGACAAATTCCTCGATGTGTGCCCGTTGTCGAAGGTTGTCGTTTTGAGCATCCTTCAAAATGACCTTCAGCCCCGGATGCACTTCCGCCGCATTCTTCACATCCGCGTTCATCTGGACACGCCACGGCTCGCCAAGGTTACACTGACTCATGCCAATCGTCCAGATTCTCTTCTGCGGCCAGGAGTGACTGGAAAGGTTAAAAAACATAAATATGGCAACGAGTATCTTGTTCACGCTATGTGATATTTCGTGTTAGTTTCTTTTGTTTTGCAATGAGCTATGATCCAATCAGCTCAGGAGCAGAGCTCCTTCGCAACTTGTTGGGAGGGAGCTCCGCTCCCGACAACAAGTTGTAATCGCTGCAAATTTACATCCTATTCATCCTATTCATCTGAAAAAAAGTCGCGACAACAATAATAAGGCCGGACATCATCAGCCTGATTTCTTCACCGACCGCATTGATGCTCAATATTTTTTCCAAATATCCGATAATGAGAATCC
>JACPSI010000155.1 GCA_016193365.1 Ignavibacteriales bacterium | reverse complement strand
CACATTGTGTTCAGGGTCGTTGTGCATTTCGCCCTGTTCATAAATGTTGTAATGCAACTGGATACACTCGAATTCTTCTGCAGTCAAAACAGATGAAGCATCTTTCATTGTCCACGTAAAGTACGAGCCGTCGTCACCGGGTTCTACATCGGCATCCTGGCTGGCGTAGAACCCGCCATTGTGCTGGTCTGAGAGAACCTCTCTCGTGAATCTGATGATGTCAAGTGCCACTGACTTGAAGAATTCATCACGTGTCGCCTGATATGCATGCACATAGTTCTTCAGGAGGGGGGCGTTGTCATACAGCATCTTTTCAAAATGAGGCACAATCCACCTTTCGTCCGTGCTGTACCGATGAAAACCCCCGCCCAGCTGGTCATACATACCGCCTCGAGCCATGCGTCGAAGTGTATTCTTGACTGCATCGAGCATCCACTGTTCTTTCGTGTGGTCGTATCGGGCAAGTAGGAGCTCAAGAACGCTGGAGTGAGGAAACTTTGGGGCGGAGCCAAAACCGCCGTACCTTGCATCGTAAGCTTGCGAGATGTTATTCAGTGCAGCATCGATGAGGGATTCTCGGAGTTCAGTTGTTTCGGGTAATCGTGAGAGATAGTTTCGGACAGCCTCTTCGATGTATTGCACATTCTGGAGGATTTTTTCGGGGTCGTTCTTGAATGTTTCGGCGAGTGTGGTTAGAACCTTTGGAAAACCCGTCCGCCCGAACTTGTCCTCGGGAGGGAAATACGTGCCGCCGTAGAATACCTGCCCATTCGGCGTCAGAAAAGCGGTGAGTGGCCAACCTCCCTGCCCGGAAATTGCACTCACGGCAGCCTGATAACGAGAGTCAATATCGGGTCGCTCATCACGGTCAACTTTGACGGGAACAAAGTACTCGTTGATAATCGAAGCGATGGAGTCATTCTCGTAGCTCTCCGCGTCCATGACGTGGCACCAGTGGCACCACACGGCCCCGATGTCGAGCAAAATGGGTTTGTTTTCTTTTCTTGCGGTTTCAAGTGCCGCTTCACCCCACGGGTACCAGTTTACAGGTTGATGTGCGGCGGACTTCAGGTAAGAGCTTGTTTCATGTTGCAGTCGATTGGGGGGCATTATTGCAGCTTGCTCAGAGCTTCCTTCAAGCGAGTAAAGTCTTCACTATCCCGGACGCTGTATTCAAGGTCAACGTACGCAATCGCTCCGTTCTTGTCGACAACGAAAACTGTCCGCTTATTGTATTGAGTCTTCTCGTTATAGCTTGAGTACTTTTTTGCAATCTCATGATTGTGATCGCTCAGCAATTTGAAAGGTAGATTGTGATGCTTGGCCCACTCATAATGTGACCACACATAGTCGCCGCTGATTCCGAGTACGCCTGCGTTGAGTTTTTCGAGATTGCCGAAGTCGTCGCGCATGGCACACACTTCCTTTGTGCATCCTGTGCTCCAATCGGCGGGATAGAAGGCGAGGATGATGTTTTGCTTTCCAACGGCCTCCGAGAGCTTAAGAGGCGTGCGGAAGATCGAATCCTTTGTGGCATACTGAAGAGCAAAATCGGGCGCTTGCTGCCCAACCACAGGGGCGGTCATTTCCTGTGAAAAACTTCGCAATGACAAGAGCGCCGTGGTCGCAAAGATGGCAAGTGGTTTCATAGTTCTTCTCCTTCGGCGAGAAACGATAAAAATTTACCTGTTATTGCCTTGAAATGCAATGAAACGTCCTGGGAAAGCTTTCGAAAGAACAACGGAAGAACCCCCCGCAAAGTTTCTCACATGCATCCCGGTGCGTTGATTCTCGCGGGGAGTTTGTTTACCTTTCAACGCATGGACAGAACACCCCGCTTTTTCACTGCCGTTCTCATTACTGCCCTTCACATCAGCACGTTGCTGGTGTTGGCCGAGGGGCACATCTCGTTGGCTCAGAGCGATTCCCGAAATCTTCTTTTTGTTTCCCACGATTGTGGATCGAAAGAACAACACCCTTCACTCGACCTTCAACATCATTGTATTCTTTGTTCCAGAGCCGCAGACTCTTTCGCGTTTCTCCTGCCTCATTATACCTTTGCGGCGCCCGATGTACGATCTTTTCGTTTTACACAGCCTGTCGATGAGTGCCGTTTGGGTTTCCTCCAATCGGAATCTGAACGCGGACCCCCGTCGGTCACCTCTTAAACCTTATTTTCCACAAATCCACTTTGCGCGTCAAGAATTCGCTCTTGACCGTTGCATCCTTTATAACGAGGAGAAGATGAGCATGGTTCGTACAAGTCTCTGTATCGCTGTCGCTTTCTGCGGGATGATGGAGAGTGTATACTCGCAAGAAAAAGACGCTACGAGCGTTCCATACGACGACTTAAAAAAGGAAATTTCGCTGCTTCGAAGTAAACTTGATAGCCTAACGTCCGCCCAGATTGTGACGGGATTTGGAGTGGCGGGGGAGGAAGGGCTTGAACGTCTGGAAAAACGACTGCAGGAATTGGAAAGAAAAGTCGATGCAGTCTCAAGGTCCACAGCCGCCATTGTTTTTAATCCAAGGACAACAGCCTTCATGAATGTCGCCGCCAGGTCCGACAACCTCAAAGTGCTGGACGCTACAGGAGAAGCAAAAATCGACAACCGCCCTTTCTTGCGCACGATCGAGCTGGATTTCCGTGCACCCGTCGACCCGTATGCGGAGGCTGTTGCGATTATTGCCATCGAGGACGAAGCCGGCACGGGGTTTGCCATTGATCCGGAGGAGGCGTATGGGCTTTTGAAAAGACTGCCTATTCTCGAATCGGCGCCGTTGGGAATGAAGGTCAAGATTGGGAAATTCCGGGCTCCACTTGGTGTCAATAACAGGCTTCACATGCATGACCTGCCGTGGACGACCCGGCCACTTGTCGTCTCAAAATTTCTCGGCACTGAACACGGCGAGTTCTTTGAGTCGGGATATAATCCTGTAGGGATAGACTTTGACTTTTTTCTTCCGAACCCGATACCGGGAACGACCCTCGAAATGAATGCGGACATTGTGAAATCAGGCGAGTTGGCTCTCTCACAAGGCGGCGAGACGGACCAACCCGCATTCATAGGCCGACTCAACCTCTCGGCTGACTGGAACAACGAACATATCGTTTTTCTGGGAGCCAGCGGATACACCGAAGGAGGGCCGAGTTCGACGAGTTTATTCGGCCTTGATCTAACGTACAAATGGGCTCCGTCTGAGCGAAGGGCTGCGCGTTCGTTCGTAGCGGGCGGAGAGATATTCTTCGGCAGGCATACATTTGAGGATACGTCTTTTGCTCAAATTACAAGAAAACCTTACGGTGGTTTCGGCTACCTTCAATACCAACTTTCATATTGGCTTTATGTTGGAGGACGGTACGACTGGGTACAGGAGCCTGCAGATGAGACGATCACAAGCAGATCATGGTCGTTCTACGCGAGCTACTATACAACAGAATTCCTCAGATTCAGATTAGGTTTTGAGCGACAACAGAATGATATCCAAAACCTGAATTCGGTCCTTCTGGAGGTGAATTTTGTTTTTGGCTCGCATCCGACCGAACCTTATTGGGTAAATAGATAAACAGGACCTTTCAAGGTTGCAAGCTGAAATCTTGACCTCGACAAGGTTGCACGCGAACAACCAGTGTTCCGATTAGCTTGTCAAAGCAAGGATTGTGCAACGCAACCTTGACAAGGTCAATGTTGACGAAAAAGGAGATTCATCATGCATTCTCAATATAGAGCCCTCGCGTTGGTTCCGCTGTTGCTCTTGGCGAATCAAGTGCTTGATGCTCAAAAGAAATTGAAAGTGGTTACAACGTTAAACTATTTGCGATATATCGTTGAGCAGGTGGGGGGAGACAAAGTTGATGCCATTGCCCTTGCAAACCCAAAACAAGATCCGCACTACGTGACGCCAACCCCTCGAATGAATCAACTGGCGTCGGACGCCGATCTCTTTGTCGAAAACGGGATCAATCTCGACTTGTGGGCAAAGAATGTGGTCGACGCATCAGGTAATCCGAAAATCCAGCGAGGGAATTTGGGTCAGATGACAGCAACGATCAACGTTCCGTTGAAGGAGCTTCCTCTGGAGGTTTCCCGCGCATGGGGAGACATTCACCCACAGGGAAACCCGCACGTCTGGCTCGACCCGCTCAACGTGAGAATTATTGCGGAAAACATCGCCGAGAGACTGAAAAAACTGGATTCCCCAAATTCGGATTATTATGAAAGTCGCCTGGGATCCTTTCAGGATAGGCTGGATATTGCGATGTTTGGTGAGGATCTCATAAAAGCAATCGGTGCAAAGGCCGGAGACATTCTTGTCCGAAAAGCGAGAAACGATGAGCTTGGAGAATGGCTGAAAGCGAGGAAGCTGGATTCGAAACTTGCTGGCTGGCTGCGCGATGCTGAAAAATTCAAAGGCGTGAAGCTCATGTCGTATCACAAAACTTACATTTATTTTTGTGACCGGTTTGGGTTGCAAATTGCCGGAGAACTCGAAGAAAAACCTGGAATACCGCCGCCGCCGCAACACAGAGATGCAATTGTTGAGTTAATGAATAAGGAGAGAATCAGAATTATCCTGAACGATAATTTCTATTCTCGCGATGCATCAGATTATATTGCCTCCAAGACCAACGCGAACGTCGTTGTAACATATATCGAGGTGGGTGCAACCCCCGAGATCGATACGTACGAGAAGGTTATTTCCTATCTCGTGGATGAAATCGCACAGGCGGCAAAATAGATGGAGAGCATACAACAACTCTTTTATCTCCCTACAACAATGGTGTGGCCGCTGGCGGCGTGCCTGGTATTGACGGGAATTCATGTCTATCTGGGAGTCCATGTCATCGCCAGAAAAGTCATCTTTGTCGACTTGGCGCTTGCACAAATCGCGGCGCTGGGGACGGTCATAGGAGTGCTCCTTGGCTATGAAGTGGGAAAAGATACCACACAGCTTTACCTCTATTCACTCGCCTTTACGATCTTTGGGGCTTTTATTTTTTCTGTCACACGAATGAAGGGAGAAAAAGTCCCTCATGAGGCAATCATCGGTATTGTGTATGCCGTAACATTTGCGGCTACCATTCTCGTCTTGTCGCAAAGCGCCCTCGGTCCCCAGGAACTGGACCACATCATCAAAGGAGAGTTACTCTGGGTACAACCCGATGTAGTACTGAAAACCGCAGCCATTTACGCTCTTGTTGGAGTGTTTCACTTTGTGTTTCGCAAGAAGTTTATGGCGATTTCTTTTGAGCCTTCACAGGCTGAGGTCTCCGGTGTTCATGTTCGTTTGTGGGACTTTCTTTTCTATATGTCCTTTGGTTTTGTCATTACGAGCTCGGTTGCCATTGCCGGAGTCTTTTTAGTTTTCAGCTATCTGGTGATTCCGGCTGTTGGAGCAATGTTGCTTTCGGATAAGCTCGGAACGCGGCTCATGATAGGTTGGGTGGGAGGATCCATCATTAGCTTTATCGGCGTGAAGCTGTCGTGGAATACGGGGCTACCCACGAGTCCCCTTGTCGTCGTGATTCTCGCTTTTGCGTTGATGCTCAGTGGCGCATACCGTTACGTCAAATTCTCAGAGAGGAAACTCGTTGCTTTTCGGAATTTAGCGGCTGCGGCAGGTGTGGTGGCTATCTTTGTCGCGGGAGTTTTTCTCTTCCGTAAGTCGGCTGAAGATCCTCTCGAACATTACATTCACATGCTCTCAAGTCAATTGCGCACGGATCGGCAGGCTGCACTGTTGAATCTCATAGACTATTCGGACGAAAAAGAGCAGTGGCTTCATCTTGTCGTGGAGAGGCTGAAAGATGATGACGCGGAGGTGCGCAAATCGGCTCTTGATTTACTGGGAAAGCTTCGCGAGACTTCGGCCATCCCGCAGATTCTTGAGGTGCTCAACGACAGGTCGGGGGAAGTTCGGCGGAAGGCGGTAATGACATTGAAAGCTCTCGACGATACTGAGTACGCGAAAAACCTGATCGAACGTGCAAAAAACGAAGAGGATCCCGAGATCAAGATTCACATGCTTGAGGCCGCCTTGGAACTCCGTGACCACAACGCCATTCCGGCAATGGTTGAGGCTATCGAGGAGGGAGGTATCTTTGCCCACGACGCCTTTGAACATTTACGAAGCCATGTTGCGGTGGATTTTCGCATCCACGAACTGGAAAAAGTAAGGCGCTGGTGGAAAGAAAACGCCAGCCGACTAAAGTGGGATGAACAAAAGAAGATGTTCTTCGTTGCGGGAAGAGAGCGCCATCCTTGAGGATGAAAATCTATGAGCCTTAATGGTAAAATAGCCCTGGTCACTGGAGGGACTGGAGCGCTTGGGTCTGTGATCGCGGAGAGGTTTCTGTCCGAGAGGGTGAAAGTGGCTGTTTCTTATGTGGTGGAAGAGGAGTTAAAACGTCTTTCTGTGGATTTCAAAAAAAGTGTTCTTATTGCCAAGGCAGATGTAGGCGATGAACAAGAAGTGGGACGATTGTTCGATGAAGTCGCTGCCAGGTTCGGCAGTGTCGACATTCTTGTGAATACGGTCGGCGGATTCTTGCCGAAGAAACAATTGGCTGAAGTCTCGGTAGAAGAGTGGGATCGCATGATGAATATCAATTTAAAGTCCGCGTTTCTCTGTAGCAGAGAAGCTCTTCGCCGAATGAAAGGCAAGCCATATGGCCGAATTATCAGCATCTCTGCTATGGTTGGCTTGAGTCCTTCTCCGGGTCGTGCGGCCTATGCAATTTCCAAGGCAGCAGTCTCGCTGTTGACCGATATTGTGGCACAGGAAGTGAAGGGGTCGGGTATTACGGTCAACGCTGTCGCTCCAAGCATCATCAAAACGGCTGCTAACCTGGCGTCGATGCCAGATGAAGACTCATCCAAATGGGTCAAACCTGATGAAATCGCCGATCTCATTTGCTACTTGTGCTCTGAATCCGGTGGCGCCATCACAGGCACAACATTGAAAGCCTACGGCGGAGTGTAATTCGGTGTATTTCCCATCACTGAATTGTTGACTTCACAGACAGTTTTGACTACTTTTTATCGAGGAAAAAAAAGAAAACCATTTCACTACACGTTTTGAAATCACGAGAATCAGGAGGGGGCAGTTTCCGCGTGCGGGAATTGCCTTTTTTTTTGCATTCCGGATGCACGGCATGACATTATCAGAGAAGGTCAACCAGGACCTCAAGGCAGCGATGAAATCGGGAGACCAGGTGAAGCTGAATACGATTCGCTCACTTCTCGCCCACATCATTGAACTGACAAAGCGCGGTACTGGAAGCACTGTCACGGCCGATGAAGAGCTGTCTGTTCTCATGACCGCCGCGAAAAAACGGAAAGAAGCAATTGAGATGTACCAAAAGGGAGGGAGGGACGACCTTGTGAAGCAGGAGCAAAAGGAGCTCGAAATCATCAACGGCTACCTTCCAAAACCGATGACCAAGGAAGAGGCGGAAGAAGTCGTCGTCAGGATTATTGCACAGAGCGGTGCAACATCGGGCGGGGATTTCGGCAAGGTCATGCCGCTTGCTATGAAGGAGCTCAAAGGAAAAATCGACGGGAAAATCGTGCAGGATGTCGTGCGGCAAAAGCTTGCAGGGGCGCCATGATTCTCGATTTTTTGATCATGCCGCCGATTATTCTTACTACTTTGCTGGGCCTTCGTGACGGACTTGTCCGAAAAGGGATTTCCGTGTTGGCGACGATGGGGGCACTGTATTTCGGCCAGATTTTTATGCATCAAGCAGGTGCGTTCTACATTGAGAATTTTGAAGTCGAGCAGAGTTCAGCGCCTGTCTATGGTTTCATTTCCATTTTCTTTCTTGTTCTTGCTATTCAGTCACTCTTTTACCACCTGGTGACGAAAAACTACAAAATGGGCGGAATCATCGACCGCGTCGCCGGAAGTTTTTTGGGGTTCGTGCAGGGAATCATTTTCATGAGCTGCCTGCTGTGGATATTCTCCCTCCAGGGTGTCCCCTCCGCCAAGACGGCAAAACAATCGGAACTGTACAGGCCTGTTGTCAATGTCGCTCCGCAGATTCTCGACATGTTCTCGAACGTTGGGAGTGAAACGGAGGATTTCTTGCAAGAACGCGCCACTCCCGGTACCGAATTGGACCGTGAATCACTTCGCCGCTCCGGCCGACAGGACACGACAGGGAGAAGATCCGAGTAAAAGTGTCAGCCGCTCCGCCACATTCCTCACCCATCCCGGAAGCAGTCCTTTACAAACTTGAGTTTGACAAGATCGTTCAGCGGATCAGTAGACTGACTGTTTCCGATGTGGGCAGGGGCCTCTCCACGAAAATTCTTCCTTTTTCCGATGCCAATGAAATAAGAGCTGAGCTCCGGCGCGTCGATGAGGCAAAAGAACTGCTGATTATCGAGGGCGCTGTTCCGCTTGACGGCGTGAAAAACCTCACCGGTTCGCTCAAAAAGGCTTCAGTTGCCAATCAATTCCTTGCCATCCAGGAATTGCTGGATGTCGCGTCCACTCTGCGGACGTCACGAGTGATGAACATCTTCCTCTCGAAACGACGAGCGCAATACCCGTCCTTGTACCAATTTGCTGAGCAACTGCTTGCGGACAAACTCGTGGAATACAACATTAGCCAGGCCATCGATGAAAAGGGTCTTGTAAAGGATTCTGCAAGCAGGGATCTAAGGGCCATTCGGCAGGATATTGTGAAGGTAAGTGATCAGCTAAGAAAAAAGCTGGCCTCAATCCTGAAACGGGTTTCTGAGCAGGAACTTCTCCAGGAAGAAATTATTACCACGAGAGACGGGAGACTCGTCGTGCCGGTCAAAGTGGAACACAAGAATCATGTTCCAGGGTTCATCCATACAAGTTCTGCCAGTGGAGCAACAGTCTATATTGAGCCTGCGGAAACGTTGGATCTCAACAATGCGTTACGGGAGCTTCATCTTCGCGAAGAACGGGAAATCCAGCGAATTTTGATGGAGCTTACCTCCCAAGTACGCGAAATCCTGGAGCCCTTGGAGTCCAGCCTCAGAATTCTGGCCGAGCTTGATGTTCTCTTTGCAAAAGCGAAATACTCGATCGAAGTCGCTGGTTCCAGACCGACAATCGTGGATTCTGCGAAGGTGAAACTTATTGAGGCTCGACATCCTGTGCTTCTGCAGCGTCACGAACGAAGCGATGTTGTCCCACTCGATGTGGAGCTTGGGGGCGAGACACGAACACTCGTTATTACAGGCCCGAATGCCGGCGGAAAGAGCGTTGCTCTCAAGACAGTTGGTTTGCTGTCTGTCTGCGCGATGGCGGGAATTCACATTCCCGCTTCGGCGCAATCAGAAATCTACCCTTTCCATAAAGTTTTCGTCGACATCGGCGACGACCAATCGATCGAAAATGACCTCAGTACCTTCAGCTCACATCTGCATCGGTTGAAGGAGGTTCTGGCAGAGGCAGACCGAGAATCGCTCGTTTTGCTCGATGAGATCGGCGCAGGCACAGACCCTGCGGAGGGAGGTGCATTGGCGGTCTCGGTGTTGAACGAGTTAACGGCCAGAGGGACGATGACCATCGCGACCACTCACCACGGCATGTTGAAGGTGTATGCACACGAGACTGCCGGCATGGCCAACGGTTCGATGGAGTTCGATCAATCCTCACTCCATCCGACGTATCGCTTTCGCTTCGGAATTCCGGGAAGCAGTTTTGCTTTGGAACTTGCCGAGCGGTTGGGGATTGCAAAGGAAATTCTGGACCGCGCCCGACTCGAGCTGGGGGACGAGAAAACAAAACTCGAGAAGCTTATTGCGCATCTTGAACGTCAATCGCAGGAATATGCAACTCAACTCCGTGAGGTGTCTCTTCAGCGCGATCATTTTCAGTCGCTTGTCAAAGTGTACGAAGAAAAAATGTCCACACTCAAGAAGGAACTTGCGAGCATCAGGCGGAAGGCTGTCGATGAGGCCCAAGAATTAGTAAAGCATGCACGGGTCACAATTGAGCAGTCGGTAAAAGAGATTCGGGAGAGCGGGGCCAAACGAGAAGCGGTACAATCGTCTCGAGAAAGAATCCGTGAACTTGGCCGCGCGAACAGGGAACCATCGGCAGAAGAAACGGCGAATGATGTTGAGCCTTTGAGGGCGGGCGATGTAGTTGCGATTATCGGCAGCCGTGAAACAGGAGAGATTACGGAAGTTCATGACGACTACGCAATGGTCTCGCGCGGAAACTCGAAACTGAAAGTAAAACTGCGCAACCTGGTGAAACAGAAGGAAACATTCGCTCTGAAATCGAATATGTCGGCTGAAAATGGCTTCGTTCTTGAGGCGAAGAAGGAAATCGATGTGCGGGGACTTATGGGTCACGAAGCAATTGAAAGGGTGCAACAGTTT
>JACPSI010000154.1 GCA_016193365.1 Ignavibacteriales bacterium | reverse complement strand
GGATGGCCCGATGACGGACGAACAGCTCGCGGAAGCTAAGAAAAAGCAAGGCACGGATGTACTTCATATTCCCACGGTGATGGGAGCTGTCGTAGCGACGTACAACGTCAGCGGGATTGACGCGGACCTCAACCTCACGGCAGATGCTCTCGCAGGAATTTTCCTCGGTGATATCACGAAGTGGAGCGACGCGAAGATTACAGCTGCAAACAAAGGCCGCAGCCTCCCCGACAAACCGATTATCGTCGTCCATCGCTCCGACGGAAGCGGAACCACATTCATTTTTGTCGATTATCTTTCGAAAGTCAGTGAGTCGTGGAAAAACAAAGTTGGGAAGGGAACCTCGGTGAACTGGCCGGTTGGTCTGGGTGGTAAAGGTAACGAAGGTGTGGCAGGACTTGTGAAACAAACAGACGGTTCGATTGGATATGTCGAACTGGCGTATGCAGTCAAGAATAAGCTTTCGTACGCTAGCATTCAAAACAAGTCCGGCAACTTTGTGAAACCTTCGCTTGAATCAGTGACTGCAGCCGCAATGAATGAATCGAAGAATATGCCTTCGGACTTTCGCGTTTCCATTACGAATCCGGACGGAAAAGACTCATATTCAATCAGCGGGTTCACATGGCTGCTCGTTTACCAGAACCAGAAAGACCGGACGAAGGGCAAGGCGCTTGTCAATTTTCTGAAATGGTCTGTGACAGACGGCGAGCAATATGCGGCCGACCTTTTATATGCTCCGCTGCCCAAAGAAGTCGTCAAATTGTGTGAGAAGAAGATAACCTCCATCACGTTGCCCTGAAGATTCGCCGGCTCATGACCTCAAGCCACACAATACATCGTGGGGATCTTGCCAAAACTTCGGCAAGCGGCCGCAATGTGAGTGATCTTGTCTTCAAGAATCTCGCAATGTTCTTTGCCGCACTGATTCTCGTGCTGATTGTCGTCATGGTCGCGGAGATGTGGAATTCCTCGGCGCTTTCCCGCGAGAAATTCGGACTGAGTTTTCTGACGCGGTCGATCTGGGACCCGGTGCGGGAGGAGTATGGCGCGTTACCGTTCATTTACGGTACTCTCGTTTCCTCAACTCTTGCATTGATCATCGCTCTTCCGCTGAGTCTCGGAATCGCAATATTTCTCTCCGAAATTACACCTCCGTGGCTTGAACGCCCCGTGTCGTTTTTTGTGGAGCTGTTGGCCGGTATTCCGAGTATTGTCTATGGTATCTGGGGATTTTTTGTCCTGGTGCCGTGGATTCGTTCAGACATTGAACCGATTCTTTCTTCAAGCCTGGGGTTCATTCCGCTTTTTCGTGGAGCTCCATACGGAATCGGCATGCTCGCCGCCGGCTTGATTCTCTCAATTATGGTATTGCCCATCATTTCCTCGATTTCCCGCGACGTGTTGAAAGCTGTGCCGCGAGCGCAAAAAGAAGCAGCGCTGGCCCTCGGCTCAACAAGATGGGAGGCGACAAAGATCGCCCTCAGTTATTCGCGGTCGGGGATCATCGGCGCCCTGATTCTCGGCCTCGGACGTGCTCTCGGTGAAACAATGGCAGTCACCATGGTGATAGGCAACCGTCCCACCATCTCAGCATCCTTGTTTGAGCCTGGATATACGATGGCGAGTGTTCTCGCGAACGAGTTCACCGAGGCAACGTCTCAGATGTATCTGAGCGCACTCATTGAAATTGCTCTTGTACTTTTTGTCATAACGATAATTGTCAATTCTTTCGCCCGACTTTTGGTCTGGAGTGTTACGAAACATGGTGATGCAGCCCGCAGACAATAACGGAATGTCTTTCCGCTTTTATTGGCGGAAGTCGAAAAGCATAACGATGTATATGCTGAGCGGCCTGAGCGCTCTGATCGCGATTATTCCTCTCGTCCTTATTTTTTACTACACGTTGTCACTTGGCCTTTCAGCAATTAACTGGGATTTTTTCACACAACTCCCGAAACCCGTCGGAGAATCCGGCGGGGGCTTGGCTAACGCAATTGTCGGCACGTTGATTCTTGTTGGTCTGGGGAGCTGCATCAGCCTGCCCGTTGGGATTATGGCGGGCATTTACCTGTCTGAATTCGGTAACAACCCGTTTGGCATGGGCGTCCGTTTTCTCACCGACGTGTTGAACGGCGTCCCTTCGATTGTCACGGGAGTTGTCGCGTACACCATGATCGTCATTCCGATGGGCCATTTTTCTGCGTACGCAGGCGGGGTGGCGCTCGCAATTTTGATGATACCGACGATAACTCGGACTACGGAAGAGATGTTGAAAACTGTTCCCCAATCGTATCGCGAGGCAGCGCTGGCTTTAGGGATTTCTCGATGGAAAACATCGCTCCGCATCGTTGTGCGAACTGCAATGGGGGGGATTATCACGGGGATCATGCTCGCCGTTGCACGAGCGGCTGGCGAAACAGCGCCTTTACTCTTCACGGCTTTGAACAACCGATTCTGGCACACTTCGCTGGACCAGCCTATCGCTTCTCTCACTGTTTTTATTTACAATTATGGAGTTTCACCGTTTGACGACTGGATCGCCCAGGCGTGGGCCGGAGCTCTGGTTCTTATGCTGATGATTCTTGTCTTGAGCATTGCTGTCCGAATTGCAACAAGATCTCGATATGAGGAACGTTGATGATGGCCGAGGAACTGATCTCCGTTGTCTGGCAGAAACCAGAAGTTGAGAATCAATCCACGGATGGACTATTGGAGAAATCTGCCAAAATCATGGCCGAGAACATCCATGCGTACTTCGGAGCTGTTCATGCGCTCAAAGGCATCAGCCTGAAGATCCATGCTAATTCCGTTACTGCAATTATTGGACCGTCCGGTTGTGGCAAGTCGACGTTCCTTCGGTCGATCAACAGAATGCACGAAATCATACCCGGTAGTCGAATCACAGGAAAGATTCTCCTCGACAATGTCGATATTTATTCCATGGACGCTGTATTTGTTCGACGGAGGATAGGCATGGTCTTCCAAAAACCCAATCCCTTTCCGACGATGTCGATTTACGACAACGTAGCCGCCGGGCTGAAAATGAACGGTGTTCGAAATAGAAAAACGCTTGATGAAATTGTTGAACAAAGCCTGCAAAAAGCCGCTCTCTGGGACGAAGTGAAAGATTCACTATCAAAAAGCGGCGTGAGCCTCTCGGGGGGACAGCAGCAAAGACTTTGTATTGCAAGAGCGCTCGCCGTAAACCCTGAAGTTCTTCTCATGGATGAACCCGCCAGCGCATTGGATCCTATTTCCACCGCCAAAATTGAAGAGCTGATCTACGAACTGAAAAAAAGCTACACCATCGTCATTGTCACCCATAATATGCAGCAGGCGGCAAGGGTGAGCGACGAAACGGCATTTTTCTACATCGGCGAATTGATCGAGTTTGACGAGACGAAGAAAATTTTTACGGCCCCTTCTAAGAAACAGACAGAAGATTACATTACAGGAAGATTCGGATGATTTACTCATTTGGTCTGTCTGGTCTTGTTCTCGAACCCGTATTTGCAACGCCGCAATTCCAAGTTTTAGCTGACCCCTTTTTCATTTCCCCCTTCTGAAGGGGGAAAGAAAGGGGGTCAGTGTTTTTTATTACAGCAAAGGAAACCACGCTGCATTCGTGATGTTGAAATCCGTAAAATATCAATGAAGAAAAGAGTCCTGTTTGTCTGCGTCCATAACAGTGCCCGAAGCCAGATGGCGGAAGCGTTTTTGAAGACATATGCGGGAGATACTTTTGAAGTGGAAAGCGCCGGACTTGAAGCCGGCGTGCTAAACCCCGTCGTTGTTGAGGCCATGAGGGAGGTCGGCATCGATATTTCTGGGAATACAACCAAGGAAGTATTTCAATTTCTCAAACAGGGCATAACGTTTCACTATGTCATTGCCGTATGCGACGAAGCCAGTGCGGAGCGATGTCCGATTTTCCCCGGAGTCTCAAAACGGATGCACTGGAGTTTTGCCGACCCTTCATCATTCACGGGCAGCCACGACATAAAGCTTGCGAAAACAAGAGAAGTGCGCGATCTTATCAAAACAAAAGTGATGGAATTCATCGAAAAAGAAACAAAGGTAACGGCGCATGGAACGCAGGTTTGAAAGAGAACTCGAGGGCCTCAAAACCTCTCTCGTTAAAATGGGGAGTGTGGTGGAGCAAAATCTCGAACAGGCCATTCAGGCGCTGATGAACGACGATGCCGGGCTCGCGAAAAAAGTTGTCGAAGGCGACGAACGCGTGAACTCCCTGGAAATTGAAATCGACAACGCCATCATCGACCTTCTCGCGCTGCAGCAGCCAGTTGCGTCCGATTTACGACTGATCATAGCCGTACAAAAAATCAACAACGACCTCGAACGCATCGGCGACCATGCAGTCAATATTGCGGAATCCGCCGTCAATCTCGTCAAGACTCCCGGCAACGAACCGCTCATGGAAATACCGAAGATGGCGGAAATCACCACGCGCATGCTCCGTCATGCCCTGGACGGTTTTATTCTTCTTGACGCGAAGCTTGCCAAAACGGTATTGGAACGAGATGATGAAATCGACGAGCTGAACAAAATCATGACAAGAAAAGTTGTCGAGCTTATCAAATCTGATTTGGAGTCCATCGAAGGAGGACTGCAGCTCATCCGCATCAGTCGTAACCTCGAAAGGGTTGCCGACCTCGCCACCAACATCGCAGAAGATGTCATCTTTCACCTCCAGGCCCGCGTTGTAAAACATCACGCGGAACAGAGACGGGAAGCAGCAAACTAGTTCCTCCTTCCAACGCTCCAAACAGGGCCATTCTCCAAAAATTGCTTTGACATTCCGTCATTTTCCCCTTATATTTTTTGGCCATTTTCGAGAGGATTTCAGGGAATGTCGTCGGAGCGAACGCACCACAAATCCAAGAAAAAGATATATTCGATTGTTATCGTGCCGGGAGAGGATGCGGAGCCCAAAACCTTTCGCTTTTCACCCTGGCGGTTGTTAGGTTTGGGTACGCTTGCGCTCGCGGTTATCATTGGAGCTGTGCTCACGGTCATTGTTTACACGAGAGTGGGCGCGCTCCTGCCCATTACGAACCCCGAACTTGAAAACAGGTACAACCGCGAATTGATTTCGCTGTATAATGAAGTTGCTCACATGAAAGAGCAACTTCTCGAGTTGGGTTCCTACAACGTAAAGTTGCGAAAAGCGCTTGGAGAGAACGTCGCGCTCACGGATTCCGGCGTAGTCAACCTCGACAAACCGAAGTCCAACGAGCCGCAGACCAGCAGGATCGCTGAAAAAGCGGAGCAAGTTGTCCGGCTGTACGAGCAGAAAGCGCTGGAGTACTCAACCCAGCAGGTTGTTGAAAAATCTGCCGAAGGAGTAAAGACGAGGGTGAACCTGCCCGCGATACTTCCGACCGTGGGGTACATCACGCGGAGTTACGAGCCGGCCCGCCGGCACTTCGGCCTGGACATTGCAGCCAAAAGCGGCACTCTCGTGAACGCAGCTGCGGACGGGTTTGTGGTGTTCTCGGGGTGGACGCACGACGACGGCCACTTGGTGATTATCTCGCACTCCAACGGGTTTCTGACGTTCTACAAGCACAATCAGTCGTTATTGAAAGCGTCGAACACTTTCGTCAAACGTGGAGAGCCGATTGCTTTGCTGGGGAACTCGGGAAGGACGAGCTCGGGCCCGCACCTGCATTTTGAAATCTGGAAAGACGGCACGCCGGTCGACCCGTCGCTCTATGTGTTGAACCTCAATATTTGAAGGAAGAAATCGTGGCAAACAAAGTTGACCCCGCAAAGGAAATTAACATTCTGGGTGCGGGAACCGTTGTGGAAGGTAAAATCCGGGGGCAGGGGAGTTTTCGCATCGACGGCAAATTGATCGGCGACATTAGCGCGAGCGAAGATCTGGCTGTCGGCGTGACGGGGGAGATTGAGGGGAATGTGACTGCGAAAAATGTTACGGTCGGCGGAAAGATTCGCGGTTCTATAACTGCGCAGGAGAAAGTCGTGTTCGAAAGCAAGTCCGTGGTGAGAGGCGATATCCGGGCTTCGAAGTTCATCATTGACGAAGGCTCGATTTTTGACGGCCGGGTCTCTATGGCGGAAAAATCTCCGCTGTACGAGGTCAGACATTAAGTACTTCGGTCGGCGCTGTGGCATCAGAAGCTGAACGCAAGCAGGAGGAATCGGAAAAACAACAGGTTCCCTCGCGCTATCAGTTCTACCGTGAAGTCGCACCGTATTTCGGACTCGGCATTCAGCTTGCAATTGCAGTTGTGGCGTTTTATTTGTTTGGAAACTGGTTGGACGAACGGTATGATACAAAGCCGTGGCTTGGCCTCACGGGAGTGTTTCTGGGTACCCTGGGTGGATTCATCAAATTCTTCAAGACGGTTTCAGATCTCTCGAAGAACAAACAGGGGAAATTATAACAGGCCCATGTGAAGGTTGATTGGTCGTTCGTAAGGCTTGTAGCATACTGTGTCGTGGGTTCAGCGGCGCTTGCCTATTATCCTCTCTCAGCGTTTGCAACAAACGATGTTATTGAAAGTGTCATGGCGGGCGGCATAGCAGGGTTTCTCAATCTCATGCTGGGCTACATTGCTGTCGAGCTGGGATTTCGCAGGTCAAACACAACGTTTCTGAAAATTGTTTTGGGCGGGATGACGGTTCGCCTGTTGCTGATGTGGGCTGTGCTCGCAGTGATGCTGAAGTATTACCAGTACCATGGCGCCTCGTTGATGTTCACGTTGCTGTATATGTACCTCCTGACGTTGATTCTTGAAATCTACTATCTCCAGAAAAAAGTCTCCGTGAAAAGCTAATGTCATGTTGACAATTCTCGAAAAGGCGGCCGCCGATACATCGAAAGCACTTGCGGATACAGCAGCGGTGGCTTCTCATGGCGCAGGAGAGCACGGAGAAAAATTCGAGTTCAGTCATCTCCTTGACCATATCAAAGACGGCCGCGAGGTGGAGATTCCTTTCGGTCATTTCGAATTACCCCATATAGCTCCTGTCAACATCGGCGGGATGGTGATTGACCTTTCGCCGACAAAGCACGTATTCTTTCTTGCCCTGTCCGCTCTCCTGCTCGTTGTTGTCGCGCTGTACGCAGCCAGCAGGTACAAAAAAAGCCTAGTACCTTCCGGTCTTGCGAATGCGTTTGAGTCTTTGGTACTGTTTATTCGGGATGAAGTTGCAATCCCCAACATGGGAAAAGGAGGGGTGAGATATGTCCCGTACCTTCTTACGACTTTCTTCTTCATCCTTATGATGAACGTGATTGGCCTGGTGCCGTTCGGTGCGACTCCGACAGGGAACATCGCGGTCACCGCGGGGCTTGCCATTATTGCATTCTTCATGATTCAGATTTCTGCAATCCGCGCGCAGGGTTTTGGGCATTATCTGGCGCATTTGACGGGCGGGGTGCACTGGCTCCTCTGGCCGATCATGGTGCCCATCGAAATCCTTGGACTGTTTACAAAGCCTTTTGCTCTCTGCATCCGGTTGTTTGCCAACATGACGGGAGGCCACATCGTCATTCTTTCCTTGATTGGACTCATTTTTTTGTTCCGGTCGTTTGTTGTTGCGCCCGTCTCTGTGCTTTTTGCTCTGGGAATTAATATGCTGGAACTCTTCGTCGCATTTTTGCAGGCATATGTTTTCACAATGCTCACGTCGCTGTTCATGGGCCTGGGGATGCAGTCAGGCCATGAAGAGCATGCGCATTCCGAAAGTCACTGAAACAGGATTGATCACACATACATTCTAAAAGGAGGAATCCATATATGGAAAACGCAATAGAGGTCGCACGTCAGGCAGCAATGCAGTGGGGCTATCTTGCAGCCGGTTTCGGCTCAGGACTTGTTGTGCTTGGTGCGGCGTTTGGTATCGGCAAACTTGCGGCAGCGGCAATGGATGCCAGCGGCCGTCAACCGGAAGTCGCGGGTCAAGTCCGAACATCGATGCTGATTGCAGCAGCGCTGATCGAAGGGGCAACCTTCTTCGCGCTCGCTATTTGCATCATCCTTGCCACAAAGTAAGGTAAACCAAAAGAAAGGTCCCACCCTATGTTTGAAGTCAATCCAGGGTTGATCATCTGGACGATGATTACCTTTGGGGTCCTGGTACTCATCCTTGGGAAATTCGCCTGGAAGCCCATCCTTAAGGCGCTGGATGAACGCGAAGAGAAGATCCGGAGTGCCATCGAGCAGGCCGACAAAGCAAGGGCAGAAGCGGCCCAGTTGTTGAAGCAGAACGAGAAAAACATGGCGAAGGCGGAAGTGGAATACCAGAAAATGATGCGCGAGGCAAGAGCGATGGCCGACAAGATGAAGGAGGATATCGTCACCAAGGCGCGTCTCCAGGCAGAGCAGGAGCTTAAAAGGGCGAACGAGGAAATCCAGCGAAATCTCGAAGCCGCGAAGCACCAGCTGCGGTCGGAAGTCGCAGACCTTGCTGTGAAAGCGGCAGAGAAGATTCTCGACGAGACGCTGGATGCCCAAAAGCATAAGAAGATTGTCGACGGGTTTCTGAATCAATTACCGAAAAACTAGGAGGTCGTTAATTGGTAATTGGTTAATTGGGAACAACCAATGAACCATTAACTATTAACCAATTAACCGGCAATCATATGGCAAACGTCAGAGTTGCATATCGTTACGCTGAAGCCTTGATGGGCGCAGCCGAAGAACAAGAAATCATCGACAAGACGGCTGACGACCTGAAGCTGATGCAAACCACCGTGAAGGAGTCGAAGGAGTTTCTCGTTTTCCTGAAGAGCCCTGTGATCCCGAAAGAGAAGAAGATAACCGTGTTCAGCGAGCTGTTCGGGAAGAAGGTTCACACGTCATCGATAGTTTTTCTAAACCTTCTTGCAGAAAAAGGCCGCGAGGACCTATTGCCGGCAATTATTGAACAATTCTTCCATCTCCGGGATGAAATGCTGGGGATCGTGAACGTGGATGTAAAAGCTACGACCGAGCTCGCAAAAGAGCAGAATGTAGAACTTCAAAAACGGTTTGAGGGATATTCGAAAAAGAAAGTCAGAATAACTTACAGCCTGGACAAGCAATTAAAAGGCGGCTTTGTGGCAAGGATTGGCGACACAGTGTTCGACGGTAGCATTAAGCGACAGCTCGAGATTCTGCGCGAACAGTTTATCGAAGGCACGGTCCAAAATTAATGAAAGAAGCGACGCATCTTTCGTTAACCTATCCGATTGCTTCAAGCAATCGGATAGGTTTTGAGTGATGCCTCGCTTCTGCTCTTGACAAAGGATAACATTATGGCAGAAGTCAGACCCGACGAAGTTTCAGCAATTCTCCGAAAGCAGCTTTCGGGATTCGAAAAAGAAGTCGATATCTACGATGTCGGCACGGTGTTGCAAGTAGGCGACGGAATCGCAAGAATCTACGGGCTTTCGAAGGTGATGGCCAGCGAGCTGGTCGAATTCCCCGGAAATGTCTTCGGCATGACCCTGAACCTCGAAGAAGACAACGTCGGCTGCGTTATTTTTGGCGAGGGGTCGCATATCAAAGAGGGAGACATTGTGAAGCGGACAGGCCGCGTTGCTTCGATGCCTGTCGGTGAGCAAATGCTGGGGCGAGTCATCACGCCTTTGGGCGAGCCAATTGACGGCAAGGGCCCCATCAAGATCGAAAAATACTATCCCCTCGAACGGAAAGCCCTCGGCGTCATCTACCGTCAGCCGGTGAAGGAACCATTGCAAACGGGCATCAAGGCCGTGGACGGTATGATCCCGATCGGTCGTGGCCAGCGCGAGTTGATCATCGGCGATCGTCAGACGGGGAAAACCGCCGTTGCGATTGACGCCATCATCAATCAAAAGCACACGCACACGGAGAGTGCGCGTAAGGCAGGCGTCAAGCCGGTGTATTGTATTTATGTTGCCGTCGGACAGAAAGGCTCGACCGTCGCACAAGTTTTCTCGAAGCTTCAGGAACAGGGTGCTATGGAGTATACCACCATTGTCCAGGCAACAGCCAGCGACTCGGCACCCATGCAGTTTATCGCTCCGTTTGCCGGCGCGACGATCGGAGAATTTTTCCGCGATAGCGGACGCCATGCCCTGGTTGTGTACGATGACCTTTCGAAACATGCGCAAGCGTATCGTCAAATGTCACTCCTCCTTCGCCGGCCGCCAGGCCGTGAGGCGTATCCCGGCGACGTCTTTTATCTCCACTCTCGATTGCTGGAGCGTTCTTCAAAGCTGAGCGAGGAGCTTGGCGGCGGGAGTTTAACAGCCCTGCCCATCATTGAAACGCAAGCTGGCGACGTATCGGCGTACATCCCCACAAATGTAATTTCCATTACCGACGGACAGATTTATCTTGAGCCCGGACTTTTCAATTCGGGCGTGCGTCCGGCAATCAACGTTGGCATTTCCGTATCGCGTGTCGGCGGCAACGCGCAGATTAAAGCAATGAAAAGAATTGCGGGCCGGCTGCGTCTCGACCTTGCACAGTATCGTGAGCTCGAAGCCTTCGCAAAGTTTGGTTCAGACCTCGACCGTGCAACTCAACAGTCGTTGCGTCGCGGCTCCCGTCTCGTCGAACTGTTGAAACAGGGCCAGTACGTCCCGATGACAGTGGAAAAGCAAGTGCTCTCGATTTTCATGGGCACGAATGGCTATCTGGACGAGATTCCCCTCGAAGACGTCCAGCGATTTGAGAAAGAGTTTCTTGAAATGATGGAGTTAAAGCACGGCGACGTCCTGACAGTGATCGCAGAACAAAAGGACCTCGGCAAGGAATTGCAGGAGAAGCTGCACGCGACCGCAAAGGATTTTGTCGCAAAGTTCAAGGTGACATCGAAGTAGCATGGCGACGTTGCGCGAAATACGGCGGCGCATCTCCGGGGTCAAAAGCACGCAGAAGATCACCAAAGCCATGAAGATGGTCGCGGCGGCGAAACTTCGGCGAGCTCAGGATGCCATCATCTCCGCCCGGCCCTACTCACGGAAAATGAATGAACTGCTGCGCCATCTGGTGACCCAGATCGACCCGGAAATCAGTCCATTGCTCCAAACGCGGGAGGTCAAACACGCAGCGGTTATCGTCGTCACGGCGGACAGGGGGTTGTGCGGAGCGTTTAACAGCAACATTGTCAAAACGTCTGTCGATCACATCGAAAGGAACTACACCCATCTCGTGGAAAGGCTGCACGCTTTCAAGGTCATCACCGTTGGCAAGAAGGGCTTTGATTTTTTCAACAAAAAAGACTTTGAATTGCATTCAAAACACGTGGGAATTTTTCAGGCTCTCGATTTCAATCACGCCCGCTCGATTGTTCAGGAGATTTCTGATGGATATCTCAAAGGCGAGTTCGATAAAATCGACGTGATTTACAACGAGTTCAAGTCGGTGATACAACAACGTATCGTGGTTGAGCAACTTCTGCCGATTCCTCCCGAGGAGACCAAAGAAACCGACGACCTGAAGTCCCTGGCTCAGGTCGAATACATCTACGAACCGTCGAGCACGGAGATCATCAACGCGCTCCTCCCGAAGCACCTCAATTTTCAGATGTGGCGGATCCTCCTCGAATCCAACGCTGCCGAGCAGGGCGCACGCATGACGGCAATGGACAACGCCACCACCAACGCCAGCGACCTGATACGTGATCTTACGCTCTCGTACAACAAAGCCCGTCAGGCGTCCATCACAAAGGAATTGCTCGAGATTGTAAGCGGCGCTGAGGCGTTGAAAAAAGCAGGCTGAGGCCTGAAATAATGCCTTGATTGGCTGCTGTTTTTTGCATAATTTGAGGCAAAGAAAGACAGAACTTCCGAAGTCTTGGCGACGGCAGGAGATGATGAGGCTTCGGAAGTTTTGCTTTCAAAAGGGCGTTTTTCCATGTTCCAGGGCATAAGTCAGAAATTAGAGGTTGTTTTCCGCAAGCTCCGTGGATACGGGAAGATTACGGAAACTAACATTGCTGAAGCGCTCCGGGAAATCCGCCGCGTTCTTTTAGATGCCGACGTCAATTACAAGGTCGTAAAACAGTTCATCGAGGATGTCCAGAAGCGGGCGCTAGGGCAGGAAGTTCTTTCCAGCATCACCCCGGGTCAGCTCATCATCAAGGTCATCTATGATGAGATGGCAAAACTGCTCGGTGAAACAAAATCCGACATTGCCGCAGCACAGACACCGCCAACCGTCATTCTCGTCGCGGGGCTTCAGGGTTCTGGCAAGACCACGTTTTCTGCAAAGCTTGCACTTCACCTGAAAACGAAGGGAAGGGTTCCTCTCCTCGTTGCGGCGGATGTCCATCGTCCAGCGGCAATCGAACAGCTGATCTCGCTCGGAAAGCAAATTGAGATCCCTGTCTATTCTGATGCGTCGGCCAAAGCTGTCGATATTGCAGAAAGAGCGGTTGACTACGCCAGGAAGAATGTTCGGGATACGGTCATCATCGATACCGCCGGGCGCATGCACGTCGATGAAGAGATGATGGCTGAGGTCGCTGCGGTGAAAGAGAAAACCAAGCCGCACGAGATTCTCTTTGTCGTTGATGCCATGACCGGCCAGGATGCTGTCAACACCGCAAAGGCGTTTGATGACCGGTTGAGTTTCGACGGCGTCGTACTGACAAAACTGGACGGCGACAGCAGAGGAGGAGCAGCGCTTTCCATTCGCGCTGTGGTTCAGAAGCCAATCAAGTTCGCTGGTGTGGGGGAAAAACTGGATGCCCTTGAGCCGTTTTATCCTGAACGGATCGCTTCCCGCATACTCGGCATGGGCGATATCGTGACTCTTGTCGAGAAAGCTCAGGTACAGTTTGACGAAGAAAAAGCGGTCGACCTAGAAGCAAAACTCCGGAAAGCTCAGCTCACGTTTGATGATTTTCTGGACCAGTTGCGTCAGTTGAAAAGTATGGGGTCGTTGAATGATGTGTTGGGGATGATACCCGGAATGAATCGATTGAAGGGAAATGTCTCAGTCGACGGCAAACAGCTTGTGCGCGTAGAGGCGATGATCCAGTCCATGACGAAAGAAGAAAGGTCGAGGCCTTCCCTGATTAACGGAAGCCGCCGTCGCCGCATAGCTCTCGGAAGCGGAACGACCGTGCAGGAAGTAAACAGATTGTTGAAGCAATTCGAAGAAATGCAGCGGATGATGAAAAAAATGAGCAAAGGAAACATGCGTCGGGCGCTGCAGGGATTGCGTCTCCCGACGAATTAGTCTACCATCTACAAAGGAGTTCTCCGTGGTTAAATTACGTTTGCGCAGAGAGGGAAAAAAGAAATATCCGATTTACAAGGTCGTTGCGGCCGACATTCGCTCGCCCCGAAACGGCAGGTTCATCGAAGCTGTTGGGCAGTATAACCCGAACACCAACCCGGCAACGGTCAACTTGAAAGAAAACCGAATCGAACATTGGCTGCGGAAAGGCGCGTTGCCGACAGACACGGTGCGTTCAATCTTGCGCCGGTCGGGGTTCTGGTTGCGTTGGACACTCGCACGACAGGGCAAGGATGAAACGGTGGTGAAAAGTGTGATGGAGCGCTGGCAGATGCAGCAGACTGATAAGCTGAAACGGGAGGCAGATCGTAAAGCGCGTCGGTCTGAGAGGAAGAAGAAAGAACCAAAGAAGGAAGCAGCACCGGCAGCGACGGCCGCGGCACCGCCCGCGCCAGAAGCCCCGGCATCCGCAGCATCGTAGTATGGCTGTTGGACTGTGAGGATGTTCTTTTAGATTTTTCAGTGTCGTTGAAATTTCCACATGATGGAAGAGGTAGTGAGCTCTGAGGGTGAACGAAAAAACCTTCATCATTCATCATTGGACATTCGTTATTCATGATTGTGTGTGAATTCCCAATGTCCAACACAGAACGGCGAATGAAGAAGTTTATTTTTGCGCATTCCCGAGCGAGGACTTCAGTGCAGACCTTAAACAGGAGGTGGAACTATGAAGGAATTCCTCGAATTTGTCGCGAAGCATCTCGTGGATCAACCGGACAACGTTGTCATTGAATCAGAGGAAAAAGAGCAGAAACTGGTTTTCAAGCTCAAGGTGGCCGAGACCGACGTCGGAAAAGTTATCGGCCGCAGCGGGAAAACAGCATCAGCTCTGAGAGTGCTCCTGCGGGCGGTCGCCGCAAAAGAAGGGAAGAGAGCCGTACTCGACATCGTCGGCTGAGCGGTTTGTGGATTGAAGGGGTGGCAGCTACAACCTACGATGCATGGTCTTGCCCAATAAATGAGAATTGATATAGTCACCGGATTACCGAAGCTTCTCGAGAGTCCGTTCAAGGAAAGCATCTTGAAGCGGGCGCAGGAGAAAGGCGTTGTTGACATCGTGGTTCATGACTTGCGTTCGTTTGCTCATGACCGTCATAAAACCATCGATGATACGCCTTATGGCGGTGGCGCCGGCATGGTGTTAAAACCGGAGCCTATTTTCGAATGTGTCGAGAAACTCCAGGCAGAACGGGTCTACGATGAGACCATCCTCCTCACGGCCGACGGAGAAAAACTGAATCAGAGGATTGCGAATGAGCTGTCTGCGCTCAATAATCTGATTCTTATTTGCGGCCACTATAAGGGCGTCGATGACCGTGTCAGACAGGCTCTCGTGAGCCGTGAACTCTCCATCGGAGATTTTGTTTTGACGGGAGGTGAACTGGCAGCAGCCGTTGTTGTTGACGCTGTCGTGCGCCTCATTCCGGGCGTGTTGAATGACGGTGAATCGGCACTCTCCGATTCGTTCCAGGATGGAATGCTCGGAGCGCCTCAGTACACCAAGCCGGCCGATTTCAGAGGCATGAAAGTGCCGGACGTGCTTTTGAGAGGAAATCATTCAGAAATTGAGCAATGGCGCGATCAGCAAAGAGTCGAGAGAACGAAAACGCGCAGAAACGATCTCATGCAGGAACATCATCATTGATTCAGTTATTGGAGAGCCGTCATGGATAAGCTAAAACTCGTTGAAGCAATGCAGTTGAAGAAAGACATTCCAGATTTTCGCCCCGGAGATACGGTCAACGTTCACGTGAAAGTGAAAGAAGGAGACAAGGAGCGTATTCAGGAATTCCAGGGAATTGTCATTGGAAAGCGGGGAAGCGGGTTGAATGAAACATTTTCCGTCCGCAAGGTTTCCGACGGCGTTGGCGTTGAACGTGTATTTCCGCTCCATTCGCCGCGCATTGCAAAAATCGAGAGAATTAAAGAGGGCAATGTGCGTCGGGCGAAGCTGTTTTATCTGCGCAAGCTTGCCTCGAAGGCAGTGGCTCAAAAAACGAGCACGTAAATGGCAGCGAAGACAGCTCTGGCTGTCTCGGATGCGCTGTACCTCAAACCATTGCTCCACGGCCTCACGGCCTCTTCATCGCCGTTCAGTCTTGCCGTTGATATTCCTGCACAGAACGCCCTGAAATTCGCTCAACGGTCGGGCGACATCAGGTGCGCCTTCCTCTCACCGCTTGACTATGCCCGCCATGGCGGAGAGTTCAGGATCGTCCCAGGCATCGCTGTGTCCTCAAGTCAACCGACTGACACCATCCGGCTCTTCGTCAATTCTGACGTTCGAAATATCCATTCTCTCGCGGTTGATATCCGCATGACATCGGAGATCATTCTTGCAAAAATCATTCTCAGCGAAAAATATCGAAATGCTTCAATCAAAGACGTCCGGTTCCAAGTAATTGCCATGCTCCCGAATGTCGACCTGATGCTGCAGAAAGCGGATGCAGCACTCGTGGTGAATCTCCAACCCACTGTCGAGACAAGCGACAAATTTCCTCTGGACCTTGTGGAAGAATGGAATGACTTGACGGAGCTTCCGTACGTGCACGGTTTCTGGGTAGCAAGAGAAGGGGATTTGACGCGCGATGACATCCAGAATCTCCTCGATGCGAAGCAAAAAGGCGTCGAGGAAATCGTAACAATCGCGGAAGATGCGGCTCTTCACCCGAAGGCCTCAAAAGAAACTGCATTAACCTATCTTTCCTCGTTTTCCTGGGAACTTGGTGCGACGGAACAGGAGAGCGTTTCGGAGTTTTTTCGATACTCCTTTTTTTACGGCGCGCTGGCCGATATTCCCGACCTGAACTTTTTTGAAACGTCACCATCGAGCGAACGTCGGGAGAGCCCCTGAGGCCGTGTTTTAACATCGCGATTACCGTCCTCCGTGTAAATTCCATTTTTTTTCTTTACATTATGCTGCAAAGGTTCAATGCTAAAGTCCCTCTACATCAAGCAGTACGCTCTTATCGATGAGATGCGGGCGGATTTTGAGAGCGGGTTGAACATCCTGACCGGGGAAACCGGGGCAGGGAAATCCATCATCATCGATGCCTTGAGTCTGGTCCTAGGCGAGCGGGCAAGCACAGAGGTCGTACGGAAAGATGCCGAGAAGGCGATTGTTGAAGGCATTTTTGGCGTCGCAGAAAACAAAAAGCTTCATTCCCTCCTCCAATCACACGATATCGAACACCAAGACGAGCTGACTCTCAGGCGGGAGGTTTCGACCAAGGGACAGAGCCGTTGTTTCGCAAACGACTCGCTGATCTCCCTCGGCTTGATGAAACAGGTCGGTGAACTGCTGGTGGACCTTCACGGCCAGCATGAACACCAGTCCTTGCTCCGGCCCGAGAGTCACATAGAGCTTCTTGACGATTTCGGCGGCCTTGAAGGACTCGTGAAAGAGTATCGGGCATCGTATGACAACCTGAACTCCCTTTTTGCTGAATCCTCCAACCTTCGAAAGCGCGAACAGGAACTCAAGGAAAAACGGGATCTGTATGAATTTCATATCAAAGAAATCGACGCCGTCAACCCTCTGGACGGCGAAGAGAATCAGCTCGAAGCTGAGCTGAAAATCCTCGAAAACTCCGAGAAACTCTACGAGATTACTTCCCGGCTTTATCAAACGCTTTACGAGGGTGAGAACGCGGTGTATGATCTTCTCGTGAAAACGAGGAATCAACTGGAAGACCTTGCGGAGATTGATAAGGCTTTTGAAGAAGCCAAGAACGAGTGTGCTTCTGCTTCTGCCGTTGTGGACGAGCTCACGAAGTTCATTCAGCGATACAATTCGCGGATAGAATTCAATCCCGAGAGGCTCGACCAAATACGCGAGCGTTCGGGCCATCTCTCTCTTCTTAAAAAGAAGTACGGCGGGTCGGTTGAAACGATATTGAAACACAGGGAGAAAATCGGGCGGGAGTTTGCCATGGCTCAAAATTTTGAGGGTGAGCTTGCCGCACTTGAGGAGAAAATTGAAACAGAACGAAAAACCTGCTCCGTGGCCGCACAGCGGTTATCGACCAAACGGCGTGAGCTTGTGAATAAGATTAATAACTCAGTCGCTGCAGAACTGGCAAAACTCGGCATACCGAGAGCGAGATTCGACGTTGTTATAGAGAACAGAGTTTTGGGCAAGTCCAACGGAGAAGAAAGCCGCGGTGAGGCGTATGTCAGGCTCGGCCGGGAATTTCTGGAAGCGACTCCCAAGGGAATCGACTTTGTGGAGTTTCATCTTTCGACCAACGTGGGTGAAGACCTTCGGCCGTTGGCGAAAGTTGCGTCGGGCGGCGAGATCTCCCGCGTTATGCTTGCGCTGAAAACCATTCTGGCAAAATCCGAACGGCTTCCGCTTCTCGTGTTCGATGAGATCGACGTGGGCGTGAGTGGACGTATCGCTCAGGCCGTCGGTAATAGCCTGAAAAGCTTGTCGCAATTCCATCAGATTATTGCCATTACCCACCTGCCGCAAATTGCGGGGCTGGCTGATGTGCACTTGCTTGTCGAGAAAGTTCAGGCAGGAAAAAGGACGTCGACGCGATTGCGTAAACTGGATGTGGAGGAACGCGTGGAAGAGGTAGCAAAACTGATGAGCGGCGTGGAGATCACCGAAGCAGGCCTCGAAGGTGCGAGGGAATTGATGGGGCTGAAATAGTCATGGGACTGAAAGTTTACAACACGCTCACGCGACAAAAAGAAGAATTCACCCCCTTGCATGAAGGCTTCGTGGGCATGTACGTTTGCGGCCCGACCGTCTACAGCCACTCTCACATCGGGCACGGCAAAAGTTACGTTTCCTTTGACGTCATCGTTCGGTATCTCCGTTACCTCGGATACAAAGTCCTCTATGTTCAAAACATTACGGACGTGGGGCATCTCCTCGATGACGGTGAGGACAGGATCCTGAAGCAATCGAAGGCGGACCGCATTCATCCGATGCAGGTTGCAGAGATTTTCGCGAGAAGCTATTTCGAAGACATGGATAAGCTTGGTGCAGTGAGAGCTGACATTTCACCGCGGGCAACGGGACACATTACTGAGCAAATTGAGCTTACGCAGCAGCTTGTCGAAAAGGGTTTTGCGTACGAAGCAAACGGCTCAGTGTATTTCGACGTCAGGAAATTTGCTGACTACGGAAAACTCTCCGGTCGAAACCTCAACGATATGATGGAAGGTACCCGCGTGGAGTCGCGTTCCGAAAAACGTCACCCGGCTGATTTTGCCCTGTGGAAAAAGGCCGAGCCTGAGCACATTATGCGGTGGCCAAGTCCGTGGGGGGAGGGGTTCCCGGGTTGGCATGTCGAATGTTCCGCTATGTCGATGAAATATCTTGGAGAAAGCTTTGATATCCATGGCGGAGGTTTGGACAACCAGTTTCCACACCACGAATGCGAAATTGCGCAAAGCGTCAGCGCAACGAACAAGCCGTTCGTCAAGTACTGGATGCACAATAATCTGGTAACGGTGGCAGGCCAGAAAATGTCCAAGTCGCTTGGCAACTTTGTGACTCTCAAGGACGCTTTCAAAAAATACGACCCGCTGGTCGTCCGATTTTTTATTCTCCAAAGCCATTACAGGAGCACGCTTGATTTTAGCGATGAGGCACTCAACGGCGCAAGGTCGGGATTGGAAAAACTCGTCAATACGCTCCGCAATGTGCATGCGGAAATCGCAAAAGCTGAAGCGGAGAAAAGGCCGGAGACCCGGGAAATAGACCTGCAAGCCCATCGAACTCGATATCGTGACGCGATGGATGACGATTTCAACACGCCGCAAGCCATCGCTGAGCTCTTTGACGTTGCCAAGGACGTGAACCAGGCATTGAATTCATACAAGAAAATCTCGGCGTCGGAGCTGCAAAGCGTGGCAAAGTTCTTTCAGGAGCTCGGGGTGGAGGTTCTTGGGATTCTTGCCAAGGAACCGAGCCTTGGAGTATCCGCAGACGGGAATATTCAAGTTGAACTTATCCAACTCCTGATTGATTTACGAAATGAAGTCCGACAACAGAAACTGTGGGCGCTTTCAGACTTGATTCGTGATGGGCTCAAAAAAGCGGGCATCACCATTGAGGACAAGAAAGACGGCACAGTTTGGAAAAAAACGACATGAACGACGGCGTGAAAATCATCGAAAACGGCGTCGTTGTAACATGCGACTCGCAGGATAGGGTTGGCAATTTCGTTGTTCTTATCAAGGCGGATAGGATTGCAGAAATCAGCACAAGGCCGGAAGTGCTGAAGGCGTTGTATCCAGCGGCCGAGGTCATCGATGCTCAGGGAAAACTACTGCTCCCGGGCTTTATTGATGCACATGTTCATGGCGAATCATTCGTCCTGAGGCATTTTACAGCGCTCAAACCGTTTAGTCGATGGGCGCGGGAAACTGAAGTTAAGAAAGCTTTTGATTTTGTTTATGAGCGCGCGGGTCATCAGGAATTATCGGCAATGTATCGCCTCGCGTATTTCACAGCCCTGAAATCAGGCGTGACAACAATCGGTGAATTCGGGTTTGACCACCAGGACCAGCCTCTGAACGCCTCCTTCGAAACCATGAGAAGAGCGGATGTACGGGGAGTGATCGGAGTTCACAACGGAGACCAGATAGAGCGTTGCCGCACTCATTCGCACGCATCGGTTCGGTATGCGCTCGCTTTTCCGCCGGAGGAAGATTTGACAACGTATAACCTCCAAAGCACGCTCCGCGCCGCAACCAGATTAAAATGGCCGCTCTTCGTCCACGCGGGCGAAACGAAGAAAAGGCTTGAGGGATTGAGAAAGAATTTTCAGAAGAGCCTTATCGAGGTTCTCCGAGATCACCGTTTCTTTGACGGGAAGGTCGTTTTGCTGCATTGTGCTTTGCTTGAGCCTCCGGATCTCGACATCCTTGAGAATTCCCGCGCTTCCGTTGTTTTGACGCCACGTTCGGTCATCCTGAAAGAAACGGACGTGCCGGGCATTGCGGAATTGGTGGGGAGGCGGATTCCCATCGTGTTGGCTTCCGATTGGGGACTCTCGGATCCGTTCGATGTTTTAAGGTCGTATGTAACTCTCGCGAGAGGACAGAATGTCGAAATCCCTGTCGGTAGTAATCTCGTGAGGATGATGACCATTGAAGCCGCAAGAGCCCTTGGTGTGGACGATCTGGCTGGATCACTTGAAGTCGGAAAAAAGGCGGACATTGCGTTTGTCGATATTGCGGGGGCGCGCTTTGCAGGAATACAAGGAAGGGAGATCAAATCCTTTCTTTCTCCCATACTCCTCGAATCTACTTCTCGCGACGTCACCGATGTTGTGATCAACGGCGAATTCTTCGTACGCCAGGGTCAACTGCTGACATACTCAAAGGAGGACCTTGTGCGAGAGGGTGAGCAGGTCATGGATGCACTTACACAATTTGTTTCTGGATCGGGTAAGGAGGATGCGGAAAACTTGAGAGTTTTGGAACACGCGACAAGTGCAGAAAGAATCGAGCGTGTTGTCCCGGGTTCAGCGGATGTTGCTCGAATCCCGCCGCAAGAACCGATTCGCCCGGTCGCCGGGAAGAAAATTCTTTCCCTCCAACCAGACCACAAAAAGAAAATTGAATTGCCGGCCAAAGTAAAAAAAATATTTAGAGATGAAGAAACCTAGAATGAATCAAAAGGAGAACCCAGTGAAAAAAGCCATGCTTGTTGTTTGCGGATTTGTGTTCGCACTTGTCGTTGTCCCGAGCGCTTTGTCGCAGAGCTACGCAGGAATGGGTGCGAAGATTGAACCCACGATGTTGATCGACAAACCGACGGCCGGAATGCTGAAGCGGGGCAACTACTCCATTACGTCGAATTACTATCAGCGGGGAGGAGTCCTCGTGGGAGTTGCCGTGGGGATTATCGACCAATTCAGTTTTGGTATATCGTATGGGGGGACGGAAATTATCGGTCCCAACAAAATAGAAATGAACCCCGGCCCCGAAGTGAACGCAAAGTTGCGGCTCTTTGACGAGACTCTCCTTATGCCAGCCATTGCAATCGGATTCGACTCGCAAGGAAAAGAACCGTACCTCAAAGAAGACACATTGAAGCGTTTCACTGTCAAGTCCCCGGGTGTTTATGTGGCGGGAAGTAAGAACTATGCTTTCATGGGAAACTTGAGCATTCATGGTGGCCTGAATCTGTCGATGGAGACGGGCGACGGAGACAAGGACATGAACGCGTACGTCGGTGCGGAAAAGACACTCGGAAACGACATATCAATACTCGCAGAGTACGACTTCGCTTTTAACGACAACCACAACAACGCAGTCGGCGAAGGTAGAGGATACCTCAATCTTGGGCTCCGCTGGGCATGGGGGAAAGGGCTCGTGATTGGGCTGGATTTGAAGAACGTGACGAAAAACCAAAAGAATATCTTCGTGGGCAACAGAACACTCCAGATCGACTATGTAGGATCCTTCTGAGGTGTGTGCTTCAGTGCACAGACGGACAAATATGTGGACGCTACAATGTCTTTTTTCTGAGATAATCTTCCAGAAAGCCCGTTTCCGCAGAAAAACTGCCCCTTTCTGAGCGTTCCATGGCATTATTCTTGCTCGCCTCTCCGCGAACAATATTCGCAAAGGTGAGACAATGAAAGCCATGAAATCGTTCCTTCCAACCCTCGTTGTTGCAGGCTCCTTCCTCGCGGTCTTTTCAGGGTGTTATACACAGGTGTTGACAGAGGACGAGGATCGCGGCTATTCTTCCCGCGATCGGGAATACATCAATGAGGAAGACTCCACACGTGTGGATTCACCCGTCTATTATGACGATGAAGATTATTATCGGCCCCGGTACTCTATAGGATTTAGATACTATTATCCAATGTGGAGTTCTGTATGGGTCCACTACGATCCCTGGTATTATGATCCCTGGTACTACGACCGCTACTATTACAGTTCTTACTATTATCCCTGGTGGTGCGGGACACCCAGCCTTGTGTATCATTATCCTCCCTATCGCAATTATTACGGAGGGTACTCGCCGTATTGGTACTACAGAAATCCTGTGTACTCTTACCCTGGCTCGAGTGTAGCTGGTAACGCTACACGCAACTCCGGTTACCGGAGAACGAGTAGTGGACGACGCGATGAAGGGTCGGGCAGGACCAGCGTGGCGGGCGGTTTTTCCACCGGTACGACTGAAGCGCGAGGCGGAGCAGTTCGAAGCACCACAACAAGTCGCACTGGTAGCGGAGTACGAACAAATCGGGGGTCCTCGCCGACCTACGGCCGATCAGCAACATCGCAGCAGCCTTCACGTGGTACCTCAACCAGTCGCGGTAAGGAAACCAGCCGTTCAGGTTCAGGCTCAAGATCATCGCGACAGATCTATGTGGTGCCGCGTAACGAGGGAAGTTCAGGCAACGGCGGATCACGAAGCGGAGGCTACACACGGAGCCGCGAATCTTCAGGTTCGTCGCCCAGCTGGACGCCTCCGGCGCGTTCGTCGTCGCCACCGCCTCAATCAAGTCCGGCGCCGCGAAGCAGCGGTGGAAGAAGTGGAGACGGAGGCAGCAGGTCAAGCGGTGCAACGCGGTCGGGAAGGAATTAGCGAGGGGAGACAACGGTCATGAATGCAAGAAAAATCACAAGAACATTCTGCGTAGCTCTCATGGGAGTCATTTTCGTGGCTCCAGCTTTCGGACAATTTGCCGAGGACGCACTGCGGTTTTCCCAATTGGGACTTGGTGTTGGTGCGCGCGCCCTTGGCATGGGCAACGCGACCGTAGGGTTTGTCAGCGATTATTCAGCCCTCTTCTGGAATCCCGCTGGCCTCGCCTCAATCCGCAGTTATGAATTCTCGGTTGGGCTGGCGGGACACAATTATGGGAATGACGTAAGCTTTTTTGGAGTGAATAACAAAGCAACGAATACATCGACCAATCTCAATAACCTGGGGTTTGTGTATCCAGTCCCGACGAGGCGTGGCAGTCTCACCTTTGGGTTTGGTTATGGTCGCGTGAATGATTTTACAGGCAACGCGTCATTCGAAGGATTCAACAGCACGAGCACGATCATCCAATCGATGACCCCAGGCAGAAATCTCTCCAACATGACGCAAAATGAGCAAGACGAATTCCTCGCAAATAATATTCCTTATCAGTTGTGGCTTGCAAACATAGACACCGTTCAGGGAACACTCGTACCTGTTGTGACAGGAAATGTACAACAAATTGTAAGTGTGACTGAAGGCGGAGGACTTAATCATTGGGTTTTCGGCGGAGCGCTGGACCTTGCGAAGGAACTGTCGGTAGGAGCGTCTTTTAATATTGTGTCGGGTTCCTATTCCTACGACCGACAGTACACGGAGAGCGATATCCGGGACATTTATGTCGACAATTCGGCCGAACCGGTTTATGACTTTGCGAGATTTGATTTCGAAAGCACGATTAAAAGCGACATCAGCGGGTACAATGCTCTGTTTGGATTGATGTATCGAAAACAGGGAGTCATGAAATTTGGGCTCGCCGTCCGGACACCGACAGTGTATGAGATTGAGGAGTCTTTTAGCGACGAAGGTCGAAGTTACTTTGATAACGGAGATCAGCCGGATCCTATCAGATTTTCCAACTCAACGAAATACAAGATCACAACACCAATCGTTTTCAGCGGAGGTGCATCGTTTCAGATCGGAGAATGGCTCGTTCTCGCCGGAGACGCAGAATACACAGACTGGACGCAAATGGAGTTTAATACTGAAAACCTTGACCTGGTCGAAGAGAATCGAGTGATTCGTCGAGTTTTCCGTCCTACGACAAACCTCCGGGGGGGCGTGGAAATGACGATCTGGGAGCTGGGCCTCAAGCTGAGAGGTGGCATTGTGTGGAATCCCTCACCCTTCAAGGCAGACGCTGACGACAGAAATTTTGACCAGCTCTACTACACTGCCGGCATAGGCTTAATGGTCGATGAAAGCACGACGTTAAACGCTGCGTACGCGCTCGGGACATGGAAGACCTTCCGCGATAACTATTACCTGTCAGGGATACCGAATCCATCGAGAACCAGCGAGAGGATCAACACCAACAATGTCAACGTGACGCTTTCGTATCGATTTTAAATCTTCTCGAGGGGTCGAAGCCGTTTGCCGGAAAGGCGTTTGTTCCATCTTGCAACACCTCGCAACTTTGGTTACATTAAGTCCGTTTGAGTATATCAAACGGATTTTTTGTTCCATCACTTCTCTCTCCGAACTCGCTTGCACTTCAAGGCTAAGCTTCTTCTTGGTATCAGTGCCACCGTATTTCTGATTGTCCTCACTGCATTCATTCTGGCGTATTCCCTCGCAACCCGGTCTTTTCCGGAAACAACAGGAAATCATGTAATCGCGGGAATTCAGGAACCTGTTGAAATACTTCGTGACTCGTACGGAGTGCCGCACGTCTTTGCACAATCCGATCGCGATGCCTATTTTGCAGTGGGGTTTGTGCAGGCACAGGACAGGCTCTGGCAAATGGAATTGATCAGAAGGGTAGGCATGGGCAGGCTGGCGGAAGTGCTCGGGGAACCCGCGCTCAAGACCGACAGACTGTTCCGAACGCTGAAAATCTGGAAGCATGCCCAACATCTCGCCGGTTCCCTCGATGACGATACGAGAGATGCTCTTCAAGCCTATGCTGACGGCGTCAATGCGTATATTGCGCAACAGAAAGGTAAGTATCCCGTCGAGTTTATATTGCGCAACAGAAAGGTAAGTATCCCGTCGAGTTCGACATGCTCAACATTGAACCGGAGCCGTGGCAGATTGAGCATTCCGTTGCTGTCAGCAGGCTTATGGCGTGGGAATTGAACTATGCACGATGGGTGGATATCCTCTTTGGAGAGCTTGTCGAGCGGTTTGGCGAGCGGGCAAGGGAGCTTTTCCCCGTCTGGCCTCCAGAGGTTCCGGTTATCGTCCCCAGCGAACTCCGAGGAAAAAAAGTAGCATTGCTTGGAAAACAGTTGCTCGACGCTGAAATCGCATATCAGAACCTCCTCGGTGTGCGTGGATTACAGACAGGCAGCAACGCCTGGGTGGTGTCAGGCTCCAAATCGATGTCGGGACGGCCGCTGCTTGCGAACGATCCCCATCTCTTATTATTCGCTCCCGGGAGATGGTACGAACTACACCTTTCGAGTCCCACAATGGATGTAGCGGGCGCAAGCTTCGCAGGTATACCATTCGTTGTTACCGGACATAATCGACACATCGCCTGGGGAGTCACGAACGCGATGATCGACGATGAGGATTTTTATGTTGAAGAAGTTGATTCGGTTCAACATCCCACCAGGTATCGATTTCTCGGCGAATGGCGTCCCGTAGCAGAAGAAATCGACACTATCGTGGTAAAGGATGGATTGCCGGTTGTTCTTTCGATCTACAGCACTCATCGTGGTCCTATTGTCAACAAGATCGAGCCGGCTGCTCAGCTTTCAGAATACCTGTTGTCTATGCGCTGGGTCGGGCACGAGATTTCCAACGAGGCACGGTCGTTTTTGCTCATTAATCATGCAAGGAACTGGGATGAGTTTAAAGCTGCATTGCGGAGTTTCGGTACACCAGCTCAAAATTTCGTGTATGCAGACGTAAACGGAAACATCGGTTATTATACTGGAGGAAGACTTCCCCTCAGAAGAACCAAGGGTCAAACGCTGCCATTTCCGGGGTGGACCGACGAATACGATTGGATAGGGTTTGTGCCGTTTGAACAAATGCCTTTCAGGTTCAACCCTCCCGAGGGATTCATTGCCACCGCGAATAACAAGATTGTAGAAGATTCCTACCCTTACCACGTTTCGACCCACTGGGAGCCCTCGTGGCGTATAACCCGGATCGTCGAATTGCTCAGAAGTCAGGAGAAATTTTCCGTCGAAGATTTCAAGCGTTTCCAAATGGACTATGTATCTCCGCAGGCCCGGGAACTTGTTCCTGTTGTGCTTCAGGCCTACGAAGGCCGAGCAGTCGCCGACAAAAGAATTCAAACCGTGCTTAATTATTTTCGCAACTGGAATTTCGTCATGAAACCGGAGGATGTTTCGACGACACTCTTTCAGGCGTTCTTCCTGAAAACAATCCAGAATACTTTTCGGGATGAAATGGGGGAACAATTGCTTTCGTTGTATGATACGTTGGCCAGCATACCCATGACGGTCACAACAGCTCTTCTAAAAAAGGATTCATCGGATTGGTTTGACAACATCGAAACGCCGGAAAAGGAAACCAAAAATGATATCGTGCGGATGAGCCTCGAGCAGGCAATCGAGGAACTGGAGTCAAGACTCGGAGGCGAGGTGAAAGAATGGCAGTGGGGAGCGCTCCATAAAGTAGAATTTGCTCATGTTTTTGGCGCGCATCCGATTTTGCGAAAAATCTTCAACATCGGCCCGTTCGAGGTCGGCGGTTCTCATTCGACGCTCAACAAAGGTGATTATCGATTGGGAGATCCGTTTGCAAATACCGTTGGGCCATCCACGCGACAGATTTTCGACCTGGCAGATGTCAACAATACCAGGTCGGTTACGCCGCCGGGCCAATCAGGGCAAGTCTTTCACAGGAACTATTCTGACCAGATTTCATTGTGGCTCAACGGAATTTACAAGACTGTACCGATGGATCGCTCGGTGATTATGAAGGAACAACACTCTCTCCTGGTGCTCAGGCCGGCTCCGTGAACTTTTCCAGAACATTGTTGACGAAGCTTGAGCATGCGGGCTCCGTGTGTGCTCTCACCGGCGCAGGGATTTCGGCGGAAAGCGGCGTGCCGACATTTCGCGGCGACAACGGCCTCTGGTCAAAGTTCAAGCCGGAAGAGCTTGCCAACTTCGATGCCTTCATTCGGAATCCCGCATTGGTGTGGGAGTGGTACTCATACAGAAAGAAGGTGATGAGGGATGTCCGGCCGAACCCCGGCCATGAGGCGCTCGTTTCACTGGAACGTATGGTTGCCGATTTTACGCTCATCACGCAGAACGTCGACAACCTCCATCGCCGGGCGGGGAATAAAAACGTCCTGGAGCTTCACGGCAATATCGAGCGAAGTTACTGTATCGACTGCGGACGGTTTGTGCACGACGTTGTGATCGCTGAAAAAGGGCGCGTGCCGGCATGCGAGCATTGTGGCGGATTGGTGAGACCGGATGTCGTCTGGTTTGGCGAATTTCTTCCGCAGGAGATTTTTGCCGACGCCGAACAGGCAGCCCGACGAGCCGACGTTTTCTTGTGTATCGGAACATCTGCGGTTGTGTATCCTGCGGCTTCGCTTTCGCTGATTGCAAAAGAAGCCGGGTCGTATGTTGTGGAAATTAACGTAGAAAGAACGGACCTTTCATCAAGGTTTGACGAAACGGTGCTGGGGAAAGCAGGGGACATTCTTCCCTCACTCATCCGCGAATTTCGCTCATTGAAGGAACCGCATCCATGAACCGCCTCAACAAGTTCGGAAGCACGAAAATCATCTGCACGATTGGCCCGGCCTCGCAAAACGTCGATGCGCTTGTCGCTCTCATTGAAGCGGGAATGGACGTCGCGCGCTTGAACTTTTCTCATGGCAGTTATGAACAGCACCTGAAGGTTATCGAAAATGTCCGGGAAGCGAGTCGAAAAACCGGGGAATACATAACCATTCTTCAGGATCTCAGCGGTCCGAAAATTCGCACAGGGACGCTCAAGAACGGATCAGTCGAGCTTACAACAGGAAGCACCTACACGTTCACCGTTGAAGAAATAGTTGGAGACGAACGAAGAGTCTCGACGACATATCGTCTACTGCCCAACGACGTTCAACCGGGGGACACGATCCTTGTCGACGACGGCAAGATAAAATTCAGCGTCATTTCAACAACACGGACTGAAGTTCTCTGCACGGTCTTCAACGGCGGAATACTTTCGAACAAGAAGGGTATGAATCTGCCCGGCGTCAAGATCAGCGTTCCTTCTCATACGGAAAAAGATATTGAAGACCTGATGTTCGGGCTGAAAAACGACGTCGACTATGTTGCATTATCATTCGTTCGGTCGGCGGAGGATATTCGAAAGCTCCGGGAGATTATTATACAGGAAGTCCAGAAAGGGAAACGCGTTCCCATCGTTGCCAAGATTGAAAAACCGGAAGCGGTCGAGGATATCGACAAGATTATCAGAGAATCGGACGTGATTATGGTAGCCCGCGGCGACCTCGGTGTTGAGCTGCCGCCCGAGGAAGTACCGATTATTCAAAAAATGATCGTGAGAAAATGCAATGATGCAGGTGTTCCGGTCATTATCGCGACACAGATGCTGGAATCTATGATTGAAAACCCAAGACCGACACGAGCCGAGGCGAACGACGTCGCAAATGCAGTCTTAGACGGCACGGATGCTGTTATGCTGAGTGCCGAGACATCAGTAGGCAAATACCCGGTTGCAGCTGTGCACATGATGGACCAGATTATCCGGCGGGCCGAGGTTCAGGGAAAAGATCACCTTGAAATAAAGGATTTTCCTCATGACCAGGAGGAGAAGGTCTTTGACGCTATTGGACGCGCTGCGTGTGTCATGGCAAAACAGATTGGCGCCACTGCTATCATCCCACTCACGCATTCCGGCGCAACCGCAATGAATATCAGCAAGTACAGGCCGCAGTCGCATATCATAGCAATCACGGGCCGTGAAAAGATTCTACGCCGATTGAACATTGTGTGGGGTGTTCGCGGAATTATCATCCCCGACTTTGAAGCGAGCGCCGACGTTGTTTTCAAAAAAATCAAAGACGAACTGAAAACCCGCGGGTATGTGCAAAACGGCGATTACGTGGTGTTTACGGCAGGAATACCGTTAATGTCCAAGGGGTCAACGAACACAATCAAAGTGGAAAAAGTAGAATAGGCGGCAGGTGCAGCAAGTGGATTGATGAAGATCTTCGGGAGCGTTACTTTTTTGCACCCTGATCAATCCAGTTGTAAATCGTCTTCATTTCTTCCTCGGTGAGCTTTTTTTTGTTGCGTGCCATTTGTTTGCCAAAGGGAGGGTTTGGAAGAATCTTCAGGTACAGGTTGCTCTCTTTCGGTTTACCGGCAACGACGGTGTTTCCATGGTTTCCCCCCTTCATCAGCAGCTCATAATTATCCAACGCCAGACCGCTTGGATTTTCATTCTCTTCCAGGTGACAAGGAAGGCAATAACTCTTGATAATCGGGAAAACGTCTTTTGAAAAGGAGAGTTCTTTTTTGGATTGGGCCGGTACCTCGAAGAGAAACAGGAACATAGATGCCGGAATCAAAACGAGTGCCACGGGCATACTTCTCATGGTCTCTTTGAATGCAGATCTCGTCATCAGTTGTTCTGGGCTCCCTGGGTAATCCATGTAGATATCTTGTTGATCCTTGCG
>JACPSI010000139.1 GCA_016193365.1 Ignavibacteriales bacterium | reverse complement strand
TCTCTTCAGCGTTCTTTTCTACATTCTCTTTCTGATCGTGAGTAATGTCATCAGGCTTTTCTTCGCGTGGAGGATGCGTCAGCAGCAGAAGCCTTTTCCAAAATCTGATTCTTCGGAGCAGCCGAAACGTCAGGTAGAGTACAAGAATGTGGCGGATGCCAAGTTCGAAGATATTCCGAAGCCCAAACACTCAGAATCTCAAACCGAAAACAACTCCTGATTTCCACTTCTTCTGTTAAGCGCGAGCCCGAATTTTCATTGAAGAAGAAGCTTCTCTTTGCTATATTCTTCAACGATTTTTTTGAAAAATCATGCCAGGAACCCACATAGAAGACCTTTCGCAACATGTCGGCGGGGACGTCGAGCTCCACGGATGGTTGTATAACAAAAGGTCGAGCGGGAAAATACGGTTCTTGTTGCTGCGTGATGGCACCGGCGTGGTCCAATGCGTCATGATGAAGGGGAACATCTCTGAGGAGTTGTTTGCCAGCTTCGATCAATTGACCCAGGAGTCTTCTTTTTCTGTGAAAGGAAAAGTGCGCAAGGATGAAAGGGCGCCCGGAGGCTTTGAGATCGAGCTTTCAGCGTTGAAGATTCATCAGATCGCCAAGGAGTATCCCATCACGCCGAAGGAGCATGGTGTGGAATTCCTGGCCGACCGGCGCCACCTGTGGCTGCGTTCCGCCCGCCAGCATGCCATCATGCGCGTGCGTCACACGATTATCAAAGCGATTCGTGATTTTTTTGACGGCAGAGGCTTCACCCTCGTTGACTCTCCCATCCTCACTCCCAACGCAGTAGAGGGGACCACGACACTGTTTGAAACAGAATATTTTGACCTCGGGAAAGCTTACCTCACTCAATCAGGACAATTATACGCCGAGGCAGGGGCGATGGCGTTCGGGAAAGTGTATTGTTTTGGCCCAACCTTCCGGGCAGAGAAATCAAAAACCCGTCGACATTTGTCCGAATTCTGGATGGTTGAGCCCGAAGTCGCATTCAACGACCTCAACGATAACATCGAACTGGCTGAGGAATTCCTGGAATACATTGTCCAGACAGTGCTAAAAAACCGGGCAGAAGAATTGAAGAATCTGGAACGAAACACGACGTTTCTTGAAAATGTGAAAAAGCCCCTGGCGAGAATTTCGTACGATGAAGCCGTCGAAATTCTGAAGAAAAAAGGCGTAGCCTTTGAGTGGGGGAATGATTTTGGCGGGACGGACGAGACTGTTATTTCCGAACAGTTTGACAGGCCCGTGATTGTCCACCGGTATCCGGCGAAAATCAAAGCGTTTTACATGAAAAGGGATCCACTGAACCCCGAATTAGCGCTCGCTGTCGACGTCCTTGCTCCCGAAGGTTACGGGGAGATTATCGGCGGTAGCCAACGTGAGGACGACCTCGACGTGTTATTACAAAGAATCGCCGAACACAAACTGCCTCAATCCGCGTTCGAATGGTATCTCGATTTGCGAAGGTTTGGCTCGGTGCCGCACTCAGGCTTTGGTTTGGGAATCGAGAGGACGGTTGGCTGGATTTGCGGGTTGGACCATGTTCGGGAGACGATACCTTTCCCACGAATGATTTATAGATTGGCGCCATAAAGTAAAGATAACCGCAAAGCCCGCAAAGGAGTGGCCAAAGAACCCAAAGTGACAGAGAATGAATTATCGAAAGAAATCATTGGGGCTGCAATGGAGGTTCACAAAGCGTTGGGTCCAGGATTGCTGGAATCTGCTTATGAAGCTTCGTTGCGCAAGGAACTTGGCCTTAGAGGCTTTGTAGAAAATAAAGTTATTATTGAGATCAAAGCAGTGGATGCAATCAATGATGTTCATTTGGCGCAGGTTCTCACTTATCTTAAACTAAGCAATTGCAAGCTCAGATTGTTGATCCACTTTAATGTCGCTAAACTTCGAGACGGCATCAAGAGGCCTGTCAATCACCTGGATGAGTAACCGAAAAAGTTGTCTTGAGTTAACAAGATGCTTTGCGCTCTCTGCGTCTTCTTTGCGAGCTTTGCGGTTATATTTTTTCACACATGCTTAAAGTCACCAATCTCCGAAAAGAATTTGATACCGTCGTTGCAGTGGATGGTGTCTCGCTCGAAGTCCAGCGCGGGGAGCTGTTTGGTCTCCTCGGCCCGAACGGAGCCGGCAAGACAACGACGATTCGGACGGTCCTGAACATTATCAAGCCGGATGGCGGGGAGATTACCTTTGATGGCCGACTGTTTACGGAGGAAACGTGGAATATCATCGGCTATTTGCCGGAAGAGCGCGGGCTGTATCGCAAAAGCAAGATCCTGAACGTCATTCTCTATTTTGCAGCTTTGAAGGGAATGTCCGAAGGTACGGCCAAGCCCATTGCCTACCAGTGGCTGGAACGGTTTGGGCTGAAGGACAGCGGCCACAAAAAAGTCGAAGAATTATCCAAAGGAAACCAGCAGAAGATACAGCTCATCGCCGCCCTCCTTCATCGTCCGCAGCTGCTCATTCTTGATGAGCCCTTCTCCGGCCTCGACCCCGTGAATCAGATTCTCCTCAAAGATATCCTGATGGAAATCCGCCAACAAAACACGGCCATCATTTTCTCCACGCATCAGATGGAACAAGTCGAAAAAATGTGCGACAACATTTGCCTGATTAACAAAGGCAAGATCGTTCTCGGCGGCTCCCTCCGCGATGTAAAAAAACAATACGGAACAAACTCAGTCCATCTGGAATTCGAGGGAGACGGTTCGTTTCTCCGTACGCTGCCGTTTGTGCGTCGCGCGGATGTTTATCAGAACTACGCTGAACTTGAACTGAAAGACATGGGGCAAGCGCGTGAGTTGCTCGGCAAGCTTGACTCAAAACTCAGCCTCAGAAAATTCGAGATCGTCGAGCCTTCGTTACATTCGATCTTTATCAATGTTGTGGGGATTCCCAAAGAATCCGAAATGCAGGTTCAACAACCAGAGATCCAGAGCCACAAGAGGGATGTTCAGAAAGACCCCAGAGTTCGCAAGTCTTTGTTTTCTCTGTTGATTGGTGTTGTTGTTTTTCTCGGCTTTTCTGTTTCGGAATTGATGAAAGCTGAGCCGTCCTTCATTGCTCCAGCACTGATTTTGGCTGCAGTTGGTTTTGCATTCTATCGATATCTCCAGGCAAAAGGGCAGGTGACCAAGGAAATGAATCAAGGCATGAAAGGCCCGGGAAGATGAAGTTTCTCGGCGTGGCAAAGTGGGAGTTCATTGAAAAGGTCAAATCGAAGGCGTTCATCATATCCTTGGTTTTGATGCCCATCATTATTGTTGCTTTCAGTGTTATTCCAGGACTCCTCGTCACAAAGCCGGATGAACGGTCAATAACGATTGGTGTGATTGACGAAACCAACGAGATTTTTGACCCTCTTGCCGCTCGGTTGAACGAAAAATATACGCTTCCCGATAAACGGCCGAATTATACATTGGAGAGAATTCGTGTGGAAGGAGATCTGGCGACAACCAAGCAGATTGCAAATGTCATGACGGCGAGCGAAGAAGTGCAAGGGTATTTCCACATTCCTGCCTCGGTGTACGACAGCGGAAAAGTTGAATATCGGGCGCCGAATGTGGGTAATATCCGTCTCCAGGAGCGTTTTTCGCGAACGATCGAGGAAGTCGTTGTCGAAAAGCGGCTGTCATCGAAAGGATACGACCCAAAATTGATTCGCAACCTGATGACAGACGTTGACATCAGGTCAATCAAAATCAACGATAAGGGAGAAGAGAAAGAATCCGGCTTCCTTGAGACGTTTTTCAGCGCGTACATCGTCATCATGATGCTCTTGTTTCTCGTTATGACCTCCGGACAGTTGTTGATCCGAAGTGTGGTTGAGGAAAAATCCAACCGCGTCATCGAAGTATTGCTCTCTTCGTGTTCGGCAAGAGATTTGATGACTGGCAAGATTCTAGGATTGGGGGGACTGGGAATCGTCCAAATGATGGTATGGGGACTCATAGGCCTTGCCGTAACGTTGCAAACTAAAGGTGCGTTTTTCGCGCCCGAGCATATGCTGCTCTCCCTCGTTTACTTTATCCTAGGTTATCTTCTTTATTCGGCTATTTTTGTCGCCGCCGGTTCTCCGGTCACGACAGAACAAGAAGCCCAACAAATCACGACGTATGTCAGTTTGCTGCTGGTGTTTCCGATCGTTCTTGCGATGCCGGTCATGCAAAACCCCGGATCGATCGTGTTTCGCGTTCTTTCCTTCGTGCCGATTCTGACACCGGCTTTCATGGTCATGAGGATACCGATTCAGATGCCGCCCCTCTGGGAGATCCTGACAACGATTGTCATCCTGCTCATCTCTTCCGTGGCAATGATGTGGGTTGCGGGAAAGATTTTTCGAGTGGCCATTCTTGTCACCGGCAAGCGTCCCACGCTTCCTGAGCTGTTCAGATGGGTGAGAGAGCCTTGAAGATCCCGATAGTTTCCGCTAAGGAGCCGAATTCGCCGTGACCTTAGAGTCGGTTATTTTCTCCGTCCTTGCTGCCTCTGCTGTTGGCTCCGCCTTGCTTGTCGTTACCCGGCGCAATCCCGTGATGTCCGCGTTGTATCTCATCGTTAATTTTTTCTGTCTCGCAGGATTGTATCTCACCCTCCACGCCCAGTTTATCGCCATCATACAGATCCTCGTCTACGCGGGCGCCATTATGGTGTTGTTTGTGTTTGTGATTATGCTGCTGAATCTGGGAGACGAACGGAAACTGAGCGACGGAGTTTCATGGAAAAAGATTGTGGCAGCCGGTTTCTGCGCGGCGCTTCTCATGGAATTCGTCTATATACTAATATATTCTGAACCTTCACCTGCCGTCATGAGTGCTTCCATGGCGACGGAAATCGGCACGGTAGAGTATATTGGGAGTCAATTGTTCACAAAATTTCTTTTTCCCTTTGAAATAACCTCATTGATTCTCACGGCTGCGATTGTCGGCGCTATTGTACTGGCAAAAAGAAAGCTCGATTGATGCCGGATATCCAGCCATATCTCATCTTGAGTGCAACACTCTTTGTTATTGGTGCTGCCGGGGTCGTCGCTCGAAGGAACGCCATAATCGTTTTTATGTCAATTGAACTCATGTTGAATTCTGTCAACCTCAGCCTGGTCGCTTTTTCAGCGCAGCTTGGGGATGTCACCGGACAAATTCTGGTCTTCTTTGTCATGACAGTTGCTGCCGCAGAGGCAGCGATTGGTCTGGCGATTGTCATCGCGCTTTTCCGTCGTAAACAGACGCTCAATCTTGACGAGATCAATATTTTGAAATGGTGAATTGAAAAGGATAAATCTGTAGCGGCTTGATGAATCACACCCTGCGTAGTATATGACCTCCTTCGCTCCATATATCGTTTTCCTTCCCTTCATCGGATTCCTTGTCCTGGGGCTTTTTGGCTCAAGGATAAAGAGCGAGAAACTCATCGGCATTATCGGGAGCGGAGTTGTCGGTGTTTCATTTGCGATCGCGATGGCGATTTTTGTTCAAATGGTCGGTGAAGAGCCTCATGCACGAAAGCATGTGGTTGAGTTGTTCACATGGATATCGGCTTTTACGGGAACAGCTTCATCGATTCACGTTGTGGTCGCGTATCAGGTAGACCAGCTTTCAATTCTCATGACGCTTATCGTCACCGGCGTGGGATTTCTGATCCATGTGTATTCCATCGGGTACATGCACGGAGACGCCGGATTCTGGAGATTCTTCGCGTATCTGAATCTTTTCATCTTTGCGATGCTCAACCTCGTACTTGCCGATAATTTTCTGCTCATGTTTCTCGGATGGGAGGGAGTGGGCCTCTGTTCCTATTTGTTGATCGGCTTTTGGTACGACCGAAAATTTGACGTAGGAGGGTACGCGGCGGGCACTGCGACAACGAATGACGCAGCCAGGAAAGCGTTTATTGTCAACCGTATTGGCGATTTCGGTTTTATTCTAGCCATGCTGCTCATCTTTCACACGTTCGGAAGCCTTCGGTTTGATTCGGTGTTCAACGGAGCGGAATTGATGAGCATTGGAAATCAGGCAGCGTTCTGGATAACGCTTCTACTTTTCGTCGGTGCGACGGGGAAATCCGCACAGATCCCGTTGTTCGTCTGGCTTCCTGATGCAATGGCTGGTCCCACACCCGTAAGCGCTTTGATTCACGCCGCAACGATGGTCACTGCGGGGGTTTACATGGTCGCACGATGTTCAATCCTTTTTGCTCTGGCCCCTACCACACTTCAGGTTGTTGCCATCATTGGCGCGCTGACAGCAATTGTTGCAGCTTCGATAGGGCTCGTGCAAAACGATATTAAGAAGATACTCGCCTATTCGACGGTGAGTCAGCTGGGGTACATGTTTCTTGCATTGGGTGTTGCCGCATTCTCTGCAGGCATTTTTCACCTAACGACACACGCGTTTTTTAAGGCCTTGCTGTTTCTCGGCTCGGGCGCGGTTATACACGCAATGCATGATGAACAGGATATCCAGAAAATGGGAGGGCTCAAGAAATATCTGCCTACGACATACAAGACGTTCCTTATTGGGGCTATCGCCATTGCGGGTATTTTTCCTTTTGCGGGGTTTTTCAGCAAGGACGAGATCTTGTGGAAGGCATTCAGCAGCGAACATGGATCGGTTGTGATGTGGGCGATCGGAGTCATCGGCGCCGGACTCACTGCATTCTATATGTTCCGCCTTGTCATTTTGACGTTCGAAGGAACTTTTCGATTTGGAGAAGAAGTACATCCTCACGAAGCCCCGAAAACGATGACGGTTCCTCTTATCATACTTGCTTTCCTTTCGCTTGTTGGAGGGTTTATCGGCGTCCCCAAAAGCTTCTTTGGGAACAACATGATCGAACACTGGCTAGCTCCCGTCTTCGAACCGGCGAGCACAAAGCTTCTCCTCATCGAAGAGGGCGTACATGCCACGGAGTATGTTTTGATGGCTCTTTCGCTAGGGATTGCAGCAGCCGGAATCTATGGAGCCTGGAAGGTGTACACAAAACGTCCTGACATCGCCGAGTCCCTTCGCAACAAGTACACGAAAGTGTATAGCTTGTTGCTCAACAAGTATTTTGTCGACGAGGTATACGACAAAACTGTTGTAGGCCCGACTGTAAAGCTCTCCGAGAAACTTCTTTGGAAGGGGTTTGATGTTGCAGTCATAGATGGCGCTCTGAACGGAATGGCAAGTCTTGTTTCTGTTACCGCTCTCTGGTTCAGAAAAATCCAGACGGGCATCGCGCAAACGTATGCCGTGGTATTTGTCGGCGGAATTGTGTTTGTGCTGGCCTGGCTTATCTTGAAATAGAAAAATGAATTTCGACGACTACGCTCTGTCTGCCACAATTTTTGCTCCGCTTCTTGGCGTTCTTATTCTTCTGTTTACACCTCAAGGAAACGCTCGTGCAATCAAGATTATAGGATTTGTTTTCTCAGTTTTTGTATTCGTTCTCTCTCTGTATCTTTTTTTCCGCTTTGACAGCGAGAATCCATCCTTCCAGTTTCAGCAATATACAGTGTGGATCAGCGGGCTCAATATCGGCTATTATGTCGGAATTGACGGGATGGCCCTTCTGCTTATTGTGTTGACGGCGTTTCTGACGCCTTTGGCTCTTCTTGGGACGTGGAATTCTGTCGAACATCGTCTCAAAGAATACACGATGATGGTGCTCCTCCTCGAACTTGGGATGGTCGGTGTGTTTGCTGCCCTGGATTTGTTTTTGTTCTACGTGTTCTGGGAGGCAATGCTTATCCCAATGTATTTCATCATTGGCATCTGGGGCGGACAGGATCGTGTCTATGCTGCCGTCAAGTTTTTCCTGTACACTCTCTTCGGAAGCCTGTTGATGCTGATCGCGATCCTGGGACTAGGATTCTTTGCCTCAACGTTGCAAGATGGAAAGTTTACAACAAATCTCACAACACTCTACGCGGTCGCACAGCATCTCCCTCTGAATCTTCAACTCTGGATGTTTTCCGCGTTTGCGCTGAGCTTTGCTATCAAGGTCCCGTTGTTCCCGTTGCACACATGGTTGCCCGACGCACACGTTCAGGCTCCCACGGCGGGAAGCGTGATCCTTGCCGGCGTTCTGCTGAAGATGGGGACGTACGGATTCTTACGATTTTGCCTGCCGCTTTTTCCTGAAGCGTCTCTGAGGCTTATACCCGTTCTGAGCGTACTTGCAGTTATTGGAATTATCTATGGAGCCCTGGTAGCGATGGTGCAAACCGACATCAAGAAACTTGTTGCATACTCTTCGGTTTCCCATCTTGGATTTGTCGTTCTGGGAATTTTTTCCATGACCGAGGAAGGAATTCAGGGGGCGATCATTCAAATGGTGAACCACGGGCTATCAACAGGGGCTCTCTTTTTGCTTGTCGGCATGATATATGACCGAACGCATACGCGCGCGATATCAGATTTTGGCGGCGTTGCAAAGCTCATGCCCGTGTACGCAGTTTTCTTTCTGATTATTTCTTTGTCCTCCATCGGCTTGCCGGGCCTGAACGGTTTTGTCGGCGAGTTTCTTGTCCTGGTAGGCGCCTTCAAGTCCGCGTTTCTTGGTTCGTATGCGTATGCTGCTTTTGCAGGAGTCGGAGTCATTCTCTCCGCCGTGTACATGCTGTGGATGTATCAAAGAGTCATGCTCGGTCCGGTGAGAGAAGGATCTCTCTATGGAGGACACAAACTTTCAGATATTTCAGCGCGTGAGATTACTGCACTGGGAGTGATTGTGGTTTTTGTGGTCTGGATCGGTGTCTATCCAGGTACGTTTTTGAAAAAATCGGCGTGGACCGCCAAGACAGTCGTCACGTTGATGGAAAATGTGCAGCGAGGTTTTCAGCCAAGATATGCCGAACGGGCTCTTCATGAAGACAAATAGACGTCGCGTCCTCCTTATTTTCGGCAGTCTTGCCGTGCTGTTGTTTGCAGTCTTCACGTTGTTGGAGCATGAACTTGAGGGTGTCCGGATTATCCCGGTGAACGCCTGGTTTGTCGTTCCTTTTATTGTTCTCCTCGGGTCCATAGCCCTCATGCCGTTTGTCAATCGTCATTGGTGGGAGAATAACTATCCGAACGTATCATTTGCGCTCGGATTCATTGTTGTGTTTTACTACCTGTTTGACCTTCACAACGGAGCCCGGTTTCTGCTCACATCGTATGAGTATATCAGTTTCATTTCGCTCATCGGTTCATTGTTTGTCGTCGCCGGAGGAATTCATATCCGTATACGCGGAAAAGCGTCTCCGTTGGAAAACGTCGGCCTTCTCGGGACCGGCGCCGTAATTTCGAACCTCCTCGGCACGACGGGGGCGTCAATGATTTTGATCCGCCCGTATCTCCGAACAAATAAGTACCGTATCCGGCCATACCATGTCGTCTTTTTTATTTTCATTGTCAGCAACATTGGCGGAGCCCTGACGCCCATCGGTGATCCACCGCTCTTTCTCGGATACCTGAAAGGGGTTCCCTTTTTTTGGATTATCACGCGCGTTTCGCATATTTGGGCTCTGACGGTGGGACTCGTTCTGCTCGTCTTCTTTGTCGTTGACTACTATTATTTTGAAAAAGAGAAACACGTAATACGCGCAGCCGCAGCGCATGTAGAGGAGCCAGAAGTAAACGGGCTCCACAACATTGTTTTCCTCCTCATTATCCTTGGAGCGGTGTTTATCGAAAAACCGATTATGGTGCGGGAAATTATCATGTGGGGAGCGGCGCTTGCATCGTACTACACAACGAAAGACGACATTCACAAGAAAAACGAATTCAATTTTATCCCGATTAAAGAAGTCGCGATTCTGTTTGCCGGTATCTTTGCAACAATGATTCCTGCTCTCGATTGGCTTGAGTTGAATGCGGAACAACTCGGGGTCGTGACGCCTGCACAATATTTTTGGGGAACAGGTGTGTTATCCAGTTTTCTTGACAATGCACCGACATACCTGAACTTTTTGAGCGCGGCGTTCGGGCTTCATGGCGCCAGCGTCGACAACCCCGAACACATGAGCCTCATGCTGGGTCTCGCCAGCTCCGAAGCACTCAAGTTGCCGAATCCGCTTCAGCCCGGAGCCTTCCAGTTCACAGGGGAAACATGGAGATACGTTCAGGCTATTTCTCTTGGAGCCGTATTTTTTGGAGCCAATACGTATATCGGCAACGGCCCGAACTTCATGGTGAAATCAATCGCAGAGCAGTCAAAAGTGGATTGCCCGAGCTTCTTCGGTTATATTTTCAAGTACACCATTCCCGTTCTTATACCGATTTTTGTCGTTGTCTGGTATTTCTTTTTCAGGTAGATGATGTCACTGAACATCGCAGATTTCGTTTCCTCTTCGCCTTTGATGGCCGTAACTGCCACGGCACTTCTTCTGATTCTTGTTGAGGCAAGTCGCAAAGGCCGACCCGGGCTCTCGTTTACCTTAAGCATGGCGGGCCTGTTCGCAGCCTCGGTTTTTGCCGTTGTGAATTATTCCGATGAGCAAATCGTTTTTTTCGGAATGCTACGGCAAGGGTGGTATGCCAATTTCCTTAATCTCGTATTTCTCTCAGCGGCGATGCTGACAGTCCTGGTTTCAAAGCCGTATTTGGAGCGTCAAGGAGCCCATCGAGGGGAGTATTACATTCTCATTTTGTTTGCGACTATTGGGATGATGTTCATGGCCGGCGCCAACGATTTGATCGTTGTTTTTCTGGGCATCGAGCTCATGTCGTTGTGTCTGTATGTACTCGCAGGGTTCTTCCGGACGAAGGACACATCGAATGAATCGGCGCTCAAGTATTTCCTGCTCGGTGCTTTTGCCACTGGATTTCTTTTGTACGGCATTACACTGATCTACGGGACGGCGGGTACGACAAATCTCGAAGCCATAAGCAAAAATCTTCCGACGCTCTCCTCACAATGGATGTTCATGGTCGGGGTTGGCCTCCTTCTGACGGCATTTGCATTCAAGGTCGCCGCAGTCCCCTTTCACATGTGGGCTCCGGATGTTTACGAGGGCGCGCCAACAACGGTAACGGCATTTATGTCCACCGGAGCCAAGGCAGCAGCCTTTGCCACTTTCGTACTATTGTTTCATCAGGTGTTCCAGTTCACAGGGTCCAAAGTCAACGACCTCATTGCGTATATCGCCGCGGCCTCAATGGTTCTGGGAAATGTCATCGCGATTGCGCAAGCGAACATCAAACGGATGCTCGCGTACTCCAGCATAGCCCACGCAGGGTACATGCTCTCAGGGATTGCTGCGGGCAATTCCGAAGGGCAGACAGGCATCCTTTTTTACCTCGTCGCTTATACCCTGATGAATGTGGGCGCTTTTGGCATCGTAGGATTGATGGAAAAAGTGGATGATCAGAATCTGCAGCTTGACGATTACACTGGCCTCAGCCAGCAAAGGCCATTCCTCGCCGCACTTATGGCGATTTTCATGTTCTCACTCGCTGGAGTACCGCCCTTCGCCGGCTTTTTTGGAAAGTATTATGTCTTCCTTTCTGCCGTCAAAGCGGATATGACATGGCTGGCCGTTGTCGGCGTGATGACGAGCCTCGTGTCTGCTTATTACTATCTCCGTATCGTTGTGCTGATGTATTTCAGAGATGGTAAAGGCGATGTTGCTGCGCAACCAGCGATTCCTGCGCTCGTTGCCGTAACGAGTTCCGCGATCCTCCTTCTTCAATTCGGCATTTTCCCTTCATTCATCGTCAACGCCGTCCAAAAACTCTTTTAGGAGAGCCATGCGACCCGTGCTTTCTGCTGATGAGATGAGGCTTTGCGACGAGTACACCATCAAGAAACTCGGTGTGCCGGGTTTGGTGTTGATGGAAAATGCAGGGTCGGCCGTGGCGGACACCGTTCGAAACCGTCTTGGGTTGGCGTCAGCAAAAACGGTTGTTCTTGTCTGTGGAAAGGGAAATAACGGCGGCGATGGATTTGCTGTTGCCCGGAAAATCGCCAACGAGGGCGCCAACATTGTTGTACTATTGCCCGGTTCACCGAATGAGCTGAAAGGCGATGCAAAAACGAATTTCGACATCCTGAGGAAACTCGAAAAGTCTGACTCCACGCTTCGGATTCTGAGATTCTCGGATGATTCTGTTAAGAATCTTCGCCCGGACATTGTGGTGGATGCAATTTTTGGAACTGGATTTTCGGGCAAAGCAAAAGAGCCTTTCTCGAAAGCGATTTCATGGATCAACGACCAGAGAGTCCACGTAATCTCAGTCGATATTCCTTCGGGTGTCAATGGAACCACCGGTGTCGCTGAAGGCATAGCTGTTCGTGCGTCGGAAACTGTAACCTTTGCGTTCGAGAAAACAGGGTTAATGTGCAATGACGGGATCGACCTTCGGGGGAAGCTTTCTGTTGTCGACATAGGCATACCGCATTCTGTCGCCCAAGGAATCAATAACCATTCGTATGTCGTCGAAAGCGGTGACGTTCAAAGCCTTCTCCCGCGACGTCCGGTAACATCACACAAATACAGCGTTGGAAAAGTCTTTGTCCTTGCAGGTTCAAAAGGGTTGACGGGAGCTGCGGCGATGTGTTCCATGGCGGCAATGCGATCAGGTGCTGGGGCAGTTGTTCTGGGTACGCCGGAATCGGTCTATCCGGTCCTCGCCAGAAAGCTCAATGAGGTGATGGTCATGCCATTGCCATCGACCGCGGAGGGCTCTCTGGCGGGTGAAGCATTCGACAGGATTCGTGAAAAGATCGAATGGGCAAATGTGATTGTCGTTGGACCTGGATTATCTCAGAATCCAGAAACGCAATCTCTTATAAGAAAAGTTGTCCATTCTTCCTCTGGCAAGATTCTCCTCGATGCCGACGGTTTGAATGCTGTCGGACTCAAAGAACTGAAATTATCCAAAGCAGACATCATTCTCACGCCTCATACAGGCGAATTCGGAAAATTGTTCAAAATGACTTCTCTGGAAGCTGAGCATGATCGCGTGGAAGTCTCGCGAAAAGCTGCCCATTCCGTCGGACAGTCGTTGGTGCTGAAGGGAGCGCCAACCGCGACTGCGTCAAGAGACGGCTTTGTTTATCTCAACTCCACGGGAAATCCGGGGATGGCGACTGCCGGCGCGGGCGACGTTCTTTCCGGGATTATTGCAGGACTCTGGGCACAAGGTATGAAGACCGTTGAAGCTGCATACTCCGGCGTTTATCTTCACGGGCTTGCTGGGGACCTGGGAAAGAAGAAATTTGGCGAGCGGAGTTTGATGGCGATGGACCTGATCGACTTCCTCCCCGATGCATTCCTCGCGGTCGAGGGCGGAGGATTTCGCTGAAGCATTTTTTCAGATATCAGTTTCCTGCCCTTGTTTGGGCAGCGCTTATTTTTTTCTTCTCTTCATTCGAGACAATTCCGAGTTTCAAATTTCCGATAAGCCCCGATAAACTTGGCCACGCGGGCGTTTTCTTTGTTCTCACATTCTTATGCTGGAGGGCATTCTACCACCAGGAAAGGATGGCGTTGCTCAGGGACAAGGCGCTCATTGGGGCGTTTTTGGTTGCCACGGCGTACGGGTTTTCCGATGAATTTCACCAGCGCTTCGTTCCGGGAAGGTTCTCCGATTTCTATGATTTCCTTGCTGACGCGTGTGGCGCACTCCTTTTTGTGGGCGTGTATTGGCTCTTCATGAGAAAGCGGCAGCCGGCTTCTTCCTCCTGAGTTCGGTTGACATCGCAGGTTTTTCTCGTTATATTTTTCTGACATTCAAAGATAATCCTGAACCCGCCTTGATAGAGTTTTTCACGGCGGTTTTTTGTTCCTCAGAGCTGAATACCTGACGGACGACGAGGCACATAGTGAAATTTATTCTGCAAGCCACTGACGGAAGAGCTCGCGCGGGACTGATCGAAACAGCGCATGGTGCAATCGAAACGCCCGCGTTCATGCCGGTGGGAACCCAGGGCAGTGTAAAGGCCATTGGTCCACAGGAACTCAATGATGTCGGGGCTCAGATTATTCTCGGCAACACGTATCATCTCTATCTGCGGCCGGGCGCGGACGTTATTGAACATGCCGGGGGTTTGCACAAGTTTATCAGCTGGGATAAACCTCTTCTGACAGACAGCGGCGGATATCAGGTCTATAGCCTGAATGATCTGCGGAAGATAGAAGAGGAAGGTGTCGCGTTCCAATCACACTTTGACGGATCACGTAATATGTTCACGCCGGAAAGTGTTGTAGACATTCAGCGGCGGCTCGGTTCGGACATCATGATGGTGCTGGACGAGTGTACACCGTACCCCTGTGAATTCGAATACGCAAGGGCTTCAAACAAGCTTACGGTGCGTTGGGCAGAGCGGTGCAGGGAGGAGTTTGAACGACAACCTGCTCGGTACGGGTACGCGCAGTCCCTCTTCGGCATTGTTCAGGGCAGCATTTTTCCGGAGATTCGGGAGCAAAGCGCAGAATCTCTTGTGCGACTGGACTTCGACGGCTACGCGATTGGCGGATTAGCTGTAGGCGAGCCAGCGGAAACAATGTATCACATCACTGAAACATGTGAGCCGCTGTTACCAGGAGAGAAACCCCGTTACCTTATGGGCGTTGGGACTCCCGAGAATCTCCTGGAGTCGATTGAGCGCGGAATGGATATGTTCGACTGTGTTATGCCAACCAGGAACGGCCGGAATGGCATGTTCTTTACTACAGATGGGTCGATAAATATCAGGAACGCCGTGTATAAAACGGATTTTTCACCGATTGATTCAGCGTGCGACTGTTACACGTGCAGGACGTTCACAAAAGCATTTCTGAGGCATCTCTTTGTGGTTAAGGAGATATTGGCTTTGCAGTTGGCGACAATTCACAACCTGGCGTTTTATCTCCGTTTAATGAGAGAAGCCAGAATGGCGATTGAAGAGAGACGGTTTAATGTTTGGAAACTCTCCATGCTGGAGCGGATCGCTTTTGAGGTTTCAACAGTCTAACGGATTCATATCTTACTCGAAAGGAGAAACACCTTGTTCGAATATTCTCTCTTACTCATGGCTCCACAAGACGGCTCGGGCAGCAGCTCAATGTTAGGAAATGTTTTTTTTATTCTCGCAATATTTGCCGTCATGTATTTTCTGATGATACGGCCTCAGCGAAAGCAGCAACGTGAGCGAGAGGCCATGCTGACAGCTTTGAAGAAAGGGGATAAAGTGCTTGTCGGAGGTGGAATACACGGGAGTATCGTCGGGATCGAGGAAAAAACGTTGCTTGTGCAAATCGCAGACAACGTAAAGGTCAAAATTGAACGAACCGCAGTAACCACGGTTCTTAAAGAAGCAGAAGTAGTCACCAAGTAAACGCATGCCGCACCGGGAGAAAAATACATTCAATACAGTCGATGAGGCGGTTGAAGATTTCAGAAGAGGAAAAGTTCTCATCGTCGTTGATGATGAAGACCGAGAGAACGAAGGCGATTTTGTCGTCGCTGCGGAGAAAGTAAAGCCGGAAATCATCAATTTCTTTGTCAAGGAAGGGCGTGGAGTTCTTTGTGCGCCCATCACAAGCCGTCGTGCCGACGAGCTGGCCCTCGACCCTATGGTCGAGACGAACACGTCCCTTCATGAGACGCCGTTTACGATATCCGTTGACTATATCCACGGGACGGGGACCGGCGTTTCTGCGGCCGACCGGGCGAAGACAATACAGTCCCTGGTAGACGCACGAACGCAGGCGAGCGACCTGGCGCGGCCCGGACACGTTTTTCCGCTGCGGGCGATGGACGGCGGAGTGTTGCGTCGTGCCGGGCATACAGAGGCCGTCATCGATTTGTGCCGGCTTGCAGGTTTACAGCCAGCAGGGGCTCTGTGTGAAATCATGAACGACGACGGGTCGATGGCGCGTGTCCCCGAATTACAGGGAATTGCGAAAAAATTCGGACTGAAAATGATCACCGTTCGCGCATTGATTGAGCATCGGATGCAAAGGGAAAACCTTGTGCAGCGAATCGTGAGCACGAACCTCCCATCGAGGTTTGGCAATTTTCAGATTTATCTTTACAAAAGTTCAACGGACCAGAAGGAACACGTCGCATTGGTCAAAGGAGAACTTCAGTCACACGTTCCTACACTCGTCAGGGTACACTCTGAATGTCTGACAGGAGATGTCTTTGGTTCACGCCGTTGCGATTGCAATGAACAGCTCCTCGCTGCAATGCAGATGGTGGAAAAAGAAGGTAAAGGTGTGATTCTGTATATGCGTCAGGAGGGGCGCGGAATCGGGTTGCTGAATAAACTCAAAGCATACAAATTGCAGGATGAGGGATTGGATACTGTGGAGGCGAACGAGAAGCTTGGCTTCCGGCCTGACCTTCGTGATTATGGTATTGGGGCGCAGATTCTGAGAGATTTGGGCGTCGGGAAGATGCGGCTGATGACCAACAACCCAAAAAAGGTTGTCGGTTTGCACGGCTACGGGCTTGAAATCGTGGAGCGTGTGCCGCTCGAAACGGACCCGAACCTGTTTAACGAGGTGTACCTCAAGGCCAAGCGGGACAAGCTTGGCCACCTTATTCTGATTGACTCCGTTGACGCTGTTGACCGGTCTCACAAACGTGAGACAGGAGCACCCTGAGTAGATTTTCTTCTTGCGTCTCTTTGTAATTTGTTCTACTTTCGCTGTTGAAGAACGACAGCCACCATCCATGCGATGATGGCTGTTCTTTTTCTATGTTCACCTGATGTGGTGAATTTTTTGTTTTGAAGGAGGACTCATGGGAGGAAACAATAACAACGGAAAGATTTACCTGACCCGCGAACGTCTCGTAGAGCTCGAGCAAGAGCTGCGCGAGTTGAAAAAGAACGGCCGCTCCGAGGTCGCGCAAAAAATTGCCGAGGCGCGCAGTTACGGCGATTTGAGCGAGAATGCCGAATACGATGCCGCCAAGGAAGCTCAGGAACACCTTGAAATGCGAATTTCGAAAATCGAGGAAACACTTGCGCGCGCCAGCATCATCCAGGGTTCAGACCTTCCCAATGATAAAGTCTACATCCTCTCTTTTGTGAAACTGAAAGAAATCAAAACCGGCCAGGTGATTGAATACCGCCTCGTCTCTCCCGAAGAAGCCGACTTTGACAAGAACAAGATCTCCATTACGTCACCTATCGGCAAAGGCCTGATGGGAAAAACAAAGGGAAAAAAAGTTCAAATCAAAGCGCCGGCCGGAATCCTCGAGTACCAAATTCTCGAAATCAGCCGCTAATTCGCCACCGCCGTAGAACTTTTCCGTTTAAATGCCTCAAAACCTCGAATTAAAGGCACGGGTGTCTTCATTACAGAAGGCCGCAGACGTTGCAGCGAACATTGGAGCGCGATTCGCCGGGTCGTTTCAACACGCCGACACCTATTTTAAGGTTCGCAGCGGTCGATTGAAATTGAGAGAAATAAATTCAAAGGAGGCAGAGTTAATTTATTATGAGAGACCCAATCAGAAAGGGGGGAGATACTCAAACTATACGATAGTTTGCCTCACTGATATCCCTGAAACGAAAAAATTTTTCAGGCTGGTTTTTAAACCTCTGGTCGTGGTCAAAAAGAAAAGAAAGCTGTATCTCTACAGAAACGCCAGAATTCACCTGGATGTTGTGCGGGGTTTGGGTGAGTTTATTGAATTTGAAGTTCTCGTGACGAAAGGTAAACCTCAAGCTTTGAGAATGCTGGGCTATTTGAGAACGGTTTTTGATATCGAACCCAAAAGTATCATAGGATTTTCCTATGGCGATTTGTTGATGAGGAACCGGCGATGACCAGGGAAAGAGTGGCACTTGACTCTCTCGTTTCCCTCGCGTATATTTTTCACAGAGAAAACGCTTGCACGCCTAAGCCGATTTTGCTATATTTTTGAAGGCGGTGCATGCGGGAATAGCTCAGTTGGTAGAGCGCAACCTTGCCAAGGTTGATGTCGCGGGTTCGAGTCCCGTTTCCCGCTCAAGGTCCAGCAGAAAATGGACAGTCCCGTGGTGTGGGACGCGATTGTCTCTGTCCTTAGAGGGACGGGGACACTCCGACGACCCGCAATCAAGTGGTGTGCCGGAGTATTACCTCCTCTATGAACTTGCCCCGTTGCCCCTCATCCCACCAGGCAACGGGGTCTTTTTTTGATTGCGGATTGGAGATTTCGGATTGCGGATTGAGATTTTTTGGCATTCCGCAATCCGAAATCCACAATCCGCAATGTTACGGCGCGGTACCCAAGTGGTAAGGGAGAGGTCTGCAAAACCTTTATGCGCCGGTTCGAATCCGGCCCGCGCCTCAGTTGTTATGAGGAGAAAAATCCAGGGTGATTGATGAGGGTTGTGTTATTACTGGGAAGACTTGAAACTCTCCTGGAGTGACTTGACCTGCTGTCGAAGAACATTTTCAGCGTCTTGTGTGTCCTGTGTCCCCTGGAATTGGTCGTAGAGAAGCCGCGAGAGGTCGACCAGGGATTTTGTCATGACTGCAATGAGATTCAGCCGTTGTTTCACTCCAAGAAAAGTTTTTTCAATCAGTTTTTTCGCGTTGTCCTGCAGCGAAGACGTTATCTGGCTCTCCGATTCAACCAATTCCGTTGAAATATCAGCCAAAACCGTATTTACTTGATGAGAGAGGAAGGAACTCGTATCTCGCAGCAGTTGTAGCGACATGACGTCCTTTTCGCGCCCGCGATCAAGATAGGATTCCCTTTCCTTTTCCCTTCTGTAAAGATACCGTTCGTGCACTCCCCGAACGACGATGGGGAAATGTTGTTGATCGAAAAGGTCCTTGCGAATGTAGTCATAAGCGCCGAACTTTATTGCTTCGATGGCTATGTTGTCTGAGCCGGCACCTGAAAGCATAATGACCGGGGTCTCGATTTTTTGCTCATTCATCCACTGAAGCACGCTGAGGCCCGACATTCCATCCATTTTGAAGTCGAGGACGATGACATCAAACCTGTTTTGCTTCAACGCATAGAGGGCGCCTTCGCCGGAATTGCACTCCTCCACGTCAAGTCCGCCTTTGAGAAGAGTTGCGCTGAGTGTCTTTCGGAATGAATCCTCATCGTCGACAATGAGGACATATAGCGGTCGATTGCTTTTCATTTGCCTCCCTTGTTCCTTTCTCAAGATACAACTTGTGGCGAGATTTTACAATAATACTTTGATGAAGTCGCGCCTCATTGTGTTCTCAATTTGAGATGAATACAGTTTTTTGACCAAAAGCAACGTTGCCTCCTCGCAACTACTTTCGTACATTGTAATGGTCAGCAAGGCCGGGGTGGTGGAACTGGTAGACACACAGGACTTAAAATCCTGTGGACCGAACAGGTCCGTATGGGTTCAAGTCCCATCCTCGGCACTTATGGGTTCTCCGCCGGGGGCGGATCCGCCTCTGGCGGAAAGTCCCGCCCTCGGCACTCCTTCCGTGGTGCACTTTCCCGACATTTTCAAGACCGACCTTGCAACAAAAACAATGCCCTTCGGTCATGAGCGGAATATCAGCGGTTTTGACGTCGAAACTGTCGCTTCGAAAGGAAATTTCTACAACTTTCCAAAGCAGTCCGTCGTATAAAAGGTTGTCTGTCAGCCGCAAATATCATCATTTCGGATTCATATGAAGAACGTTTTACTTCTGCTTTTTCTGACATCCATCGTCGATGCAGCGCAGAACGAGGACAAGAAGCTCACATTGAAAAAAATTCTTCAACCCATAACGATCGATGGAAACATCGACGAGGCGTGGAGTTTGGCAGATTCGGCAACGGATTTTTTCCAGACGCAGCCCTACTACGGCAAGGAGCCCACGAAAAGGACAGTGGGCAAGGTTCTGACGACGGAAGAGGCAATCTACGGGCTTATCGTGTGTTACGATGACAAATCGAACATCCAAACGAACACGGGCAAGCTTGACGATTTTGGCGGCGATGTCGTCTCTTTGATGATTGACACGTTTGGCGATAAACGCACAGCCTACAAATTTGCCGTGACAGCATCGGGAGTACGAGCGGATTGTCGTCTTCTCGATGACGCCAGGAACAGGGACTACAGCTGGGATGGAGTCTGGTTTTCGGCTGCGAAGGTCTATGACTGGGGGTTTGTTGTGGAAATGGAAATCCCTTATCGTTCAATTCAGTACGACGAAAACCTCGAATCATGGGGAATCGATTTTGACCGTTGGATCCCATGGGCGAAGGAGGATCTGTACTGGTGCACATACGAAGAGAGCGAAGGCCAAAGGATCTCGAAATTCGGGACACTGAAATTCGATGAGTTCCGTCCCTCAATTCATGGCATGAATCTGGAGATTTATCCGGTCGCCATTTCGAAAGCAACGTATTTGCGTGAAAGCGTTTACAAGGGTGAACCAAACGCCGGCATCGATATTTTCTATAACCCTTCGCAGTCGCTTACATTTCAACTGACGGCGAATCCTGACTTTGCCCAGATCGAGGCTGACCCTTTTTCGTTCAACATTTCTCGTTACGAAACCTATTTTGAGGAACGGCGGCCGTTTTTTACGCAGGGCAACGAAGTGTTTATGCCGTCCGGGCGTGAACGCAACACGGGTTTCTATCGTCCACTTGAACTGTTTTATTCCCGTCGGATTGGCAAGAAACTCGAGGATGGGTCCGAAGTTCCGCTCGAGGTCGGCACCAAGGCTTTTGGAAGAATACAGGATTGGGAATACGGCGGGTTTCTTGCCATGACGGGGGAGCGAGATTTTTTCGTTGATGGCGTCAAGGGTCACGAACCCCGAGCATATTTTGGTTCCGTTCGCCTGAAAAGGCAGGTTCTGGATAATTCCTCCGTCGGTTTTCTTTTTGTCGGAAAGCAAACGGCGACAGACAACAACGGTGTCCTGGACATCGACGGGGCATTTCGTTCATCGGATTGGCAGTTGTCATATCAGCTTGCGCGATCCTTTAAGAATTCTGATGGAGACTACGCAGGCTCGACGGGCTTCGTGATGTTCTCTGAAGATCTTTTTGCCGGGGTACGCGGGAGGTACGTCGGTTCGAATTTCGACATCAACGAGGTCGGCTTCGTCCCTTGGAGGGGAACGGCCGAATTGACCGCGATCGGTGGCCCGCGATGGTATTACAAAGAAGGCTACATCAAAGCGATCCTCCTTTACATCGGCGGCATCCTGAATCATGAAAAGGTCGATGCATTTACAGACCGGCTGGGAGTATTGGGGTTCAACATGCAATTGCGGGACAACTGGGGTTACGAAATCACTTTCCTGGGAGGCCGTTCAAAGGACCTCGACAAAGAATTCGGCTCGTACGAAATCGATGTTTCTTCGTGGTTCAACCCATCTCCCAAATGGAATGGCAACATCTATGGAGGTTATCAGAAGACGTACAACTTTTCCCGCAACTATCTGGCATTTTATTCGTGGCTTGGAAGTTATTTTAGCTGGCATGCTTTGGATATGATGGACCTTGGTACGTCATTCAACGCGTTTGTTGAAGGAAACCCGGACAACAAGATTGAGGATATCACTTATAATGCCCGCCCGTTTGTTTCCCTGACCCCGGTGAACGACCTGAACATGAGAGTATACTTCGACAATGTCTATGTCCGCTCCACAAAGCGAATAGAGAGAATAATCGCTGGCCTGCTTTTTTCGTATAGCTTTCTGCCGAAGAGCTGGATTTACCTGGCTGTGAACGAAATTCAGGATCGAAGGCTTGAACATGACACGTTTGGCAATGTTCTTCTGGAAAGGATGCACACAACTGCACGTGCCGGCGTCTTTAAGCTCAAGTACCTCTATTATTTCTAGGACTGTTCTCGTTTGGAAGGCCGTGTATTCGCATGCGCCTGAAGAAAGAAAAATTTCTTCAGGCGTTTTCGTTGAATATCATGTCTTTTCGCAGTAGCTTTTTCTCCCCATGAAGAAATCAAGAAAGATTACACCAAAAGAGAGCCTCTTTAGTCAAGACCAAAGCTGGGAGCTTGAGCGCTTTGCGATTGACGAGATCTCGGCGATTGGTAATATTGATCTCTTGAAAACGACGAAACTCGGCTTCCTGTGCTCTGTCCGTTGTCCAGCTAAGGTCATTGTTAAAACACAGGAGTATCTGAGGTCGGCAAAGGTAAAGGGAACGGTGGTCAGCGGGTTTCATTCCCCCATCGAGAGGGAGGGTCTGAGAATACTTTTCCAAAAAGAGTCTCCGACTATTGCATGTCCCGCTCTGTCGATTGATTCGTTCAAGGTCCCAACGGAATGGGAGCCGAAGATTGAGGCGGGAAAGCTGCTCGTCCTCTCCATGTTTCCAAAACAATACAAACGGTTCGACGCGCGACTTGCATATCAGCGGAACAAATTTGTCTCTCTTCTAGCGGACAAAATGCTGATCCCATTTGCCGATAAGGGCAGCAAAACATTGGAGCTGATCCGGTTCATGATTTCGAAAGGAAAGAGCGTTTCTGCGTTTGACGTCGCTGAAAATACCCACCTCTTTGCCCTTGGCGTGAAGCGAATCTGATGACTCGCAGCGAACAACATAAGCTCATTCAAGAGCTAAAGTACTTCGCTGGAAAGATGAGCAAGGAAGACTCGTATGCATTTGAGATGATGCTTAAACGCGACAAGGACGATGAGGATTTGGATGAGGCATCCGTAAAAAAGCTTGAACAGCTTCACGCAGCCTACGCGAAAAAGAGATCTGTGCAAGAGGCAGAAGAAAAGTGGAAGAAACTCACCGGAGGCAAAAAGTGAAGCATCGACGCCTCGGCAAAACAGGGTTGGAGGTTTCAGAAATCGGCTTCGGGGCCTGGGGAATTGGAGGGGAGCTCTGGCAGGATTCGGATGACAAGGAATCACTCGAAGCATTGCATTTGGCTGTCGAGCTTGGAATCAATTTCTTTGATACTGCGCTGGCATACGGCAAAGGACACAGCGAAAAACTTCTCTCCCAGCTTTTGAAGGAACACAAGGAGAAGATTCATGTTGCAACGAAGATACCGCCTAAAAACCGCGAATGGCCCGCCAGGAAAGAATCGAGGCTGCGCGATGTTTTTCCGTTGTCGTACATAAAACAATGCACAGAAGAAAGCATCCGGAATCTCCGGGTAGATCGACTGGACCTGCAGCAATTTCATGTCTGGAATGATGACTGGTCGGATGATAACGAATGGAGGGACGCCGTTGACGAGCTCAAAGAGCAAGGGAAAATCAGGTTTCTTGGAATTTCCATCAACGACCACCAGCCGGAGAATGCTCTGAGAGCGGCGCAAACGGGATACATCGATACTTTTCAGGTTATCTACAATATCTTTGACCAGACACCGGAAGATAAACTCTTTCGTGAATGCCAGAAGCGAGGCATTGGGGTCATAGTTCGTGTTCCCTTTGATGAAGGCGCACTGACCGGGTCGGTCACGCCGGAAACAGAATTTCCGAGGAGTGACTTTCGACGAGACTATTTTGCCGGCGATCGAAAAACCCAGGTTGCACAACGAATGTCGAAACTGCGCATGCTTCTTGATGGAGAAGCGAAGTCGCTTCCGGAGCTTGCGCTCAGGTTCTGCCTGCATCATGATGCCGTTTCGACCGTGATTCCAGGGATGCGAAAACCAAAGCATGTAGAAACAAATTGTTCTTTGTCGGACGGCCGGAGACTCGGCGCAGAGCTTATTGCGGAGCTGCGGAAACATCGTTGGGAGCGAAACTTCTATGATTGACAACCTGGCCTTTCGAAGGGTTTGCAGTGAGCGAGATAACCTTCCGAAGGTCGGACGCTGCACCAGGGAACCTTCGGAAGGTCGTTGATTATCCGGCAAAAAATCTGTATTCTTTCATCGACGGGCTCTTAGCTCAGTTGGCTAGAGCGCTACCTTGACATGGTAGAGGTCATAGGTTCGAGTCCTATAGAGCCCACGGAACTACCCTGGATCAAATCATTCGTCATTCAAGATTCCTTGTTCATAATTCAATATTCCCTGTGTGAATATTGAATATCCAACGTCGAATGATGAATATAAAAGTTTGATCCCACTGGGTTAAGTCACTTAAATCGGAGATTCCTCCGATTTTTTTATTCCATTTCATGGCAAACATCACGATCACATTTCCGGCCGGGACACGCAAAGAATTCCCCGTTGGCATCACCGGACTCCAAATTGCCGAGAGCATCAGCAGAGGACTTGCGAAGGAAGCTCTGGCAGTTGAAGTCAACGGTGAAGTGTGGGATTTAAGCAGGTCTATCAGCCAGGATTCCTCAGCCAAAATCCTTAAATGGGCTGACGACGGGGGAAAATACGCATACTGGCACAGCTCAGCGCACTTGATGGCTGAGGCGATCGAGACACTCTATCCGGGAACAAAATTCGGGATTGGCCCGCCGATCGAAAACGGGTTTTATTACGACATTGACCTCAGCGACCATACACTCACGATGGAGGATATCGGCGGAATCGAGAAAAAAATGTATGAGCTTACTGCCCGTGATGTTCCGTATGCGCGAGAAGAAAAAAAGTGGGAAGATGCCGTAGCATATTTCAAGAAGAAAGCCGACCCATATAAGCTCGAACTCCTCGAAGGACTGAAGGGCAAGGTCATCACGTTTTACCATCAGGGAAACTTCACCGACCTTTGTTACGGCCCGCACATACCTTCAACTGGAAGGATTAAGGCAATCAAGCTTCTCAGCGTCGCCGGCGCATACTGGCGCGGAAGCGAGAAGAACAAGATGCTCCAGCGCATTTACGGAATAACCTTTCCGACTAAAAAAGAGCTCGATGAACATCTTTTCCGGCTCGAGGAAGCCAAGCGACGAGATCACCGGAAGCTGGGGCAGGAGCTCGAGTTATTCTTGCTCACGCCAAAAGTCGGCGGAGGTCTTCCGTTGTGGCTGCCGAAAGGGACGATCGTGCGAGAAACTCTCGAGAACTTTCTTCGTGACGAGCAGCGGAAGCGGGGTTATCAAAGTGTATTGACGCCGCATATAGGCAACATCAATCTCTATAAAACAAGCGGACACTATCCATATTACAAGGACAGCCAGTTCTCGCCCATTGAGGTTGAGGACGAGGAATATCTCCTGAAGCCGATGAACTGTCCTCATCATTTTCAGATTTATGCCGCCAAGCCACGAAGCTATCGTGACCTGCCCATTCGTCTTGCAGAGTTCGGCACGGTCTATCGGTATGAACAGTCCGGCGAGCTCAATGGGCTGATTCGAGTGCGGTCGTTTACGGTGGATGATTCGCACATGTTTGTCCGCCAAGACCAGCTGAAGGATGAGCTGTGCGCGGTTATCGAGTTGATACAGCTTGTTTTTGACACTCTCGGATTTCACGATTTCAAGACCCGCCTTTCATTCCGAGACCCTAAAAACATGGAGAAATTCGGAGGGGAGGAAGAGCATTGGAATCAGGCCGAGCGGGATATCCAGGAAGCTGCTGACTTAATGAAACTAAATTATTATATTGGGATCGGTGAAGCTGCTTTCTATGGCCCAAAAATCGACTTCATGGTAAAGGACGCGCTGGGGCGCACCTGGCAATTGGGGACTGTGCAAGTCGATTACGTCATGCCGACGCGGTTCAACCTGGAATATGTCGGCAGCGATGGACTCAAACACCGGCCTGTCGTCATTCATCGCGCGCCGTTTGGATCCCTCGAGCGGTTCATGGGAGTTCTTATCGAGCATTTTG
>JACPSI010000148.1 GCA_016193365.1 Ignavibacteriales bacterium | reverse complement strand
TAAAAGAAGTCCTGCGAGACGAATTCCTTGTATGCAAAACTCAAATTTCCTCGCTTGGAGTCAACGTTTCCGTTGAGCTGTGACGCAGCAGGGCGAGTCGCCTCGCTGAGGCTTTTCCACCAGAAATAATTCCCGTGAGATCGGGATAGCACATTCCCCGTTAACGTGATATTCTGCGTCGGAGAGAGAAGAAACTTCAGTTTTGCAAAACCATTCCAACGATGATAGACGTCGTTCTCTCTGTAGCTTTCGTCGACCGAACGGGAAACGCTCGCAAGAAAACCGACTGACCCCGAAGACCTCGCAATACTTACGTGGCCACCGCTGTTGAATCTTGGCCTGTCGGACCACTTCCACTCATTGAACCTTGGCCTATCATAAAACCCAGAATATAATCTCCACGTGACTTCATCCTCCATGGGAACTTCTCTCGTAATCACGTGGACAACTCCCCCCAGAGCGTTTGAACCATAGAGCGCCGACCCGGCCCCTTTGACAATTTCAACACGATCCACCTGATACATCGGCAGGGTCTCCCATGTGATTTCACCAGTGTCACCAGTCATATATGGCAACCCATCAAGCAAAATCAAAACCCTGCTTCCCACTCCACGGCTGTATCCGGTAGACCCACGGATGTTGATTTGGTCCTGCATTAAGTTTACGCCGGGGACGTAACGGAGAGCATCGTCGAGCGTGATGGAAATTCTTTCCGCGATTTCCTCCGCGCTCAGGGTTGAAAGAGTGACGGGAACATCCCGGATATCCTGTTCGTACCTGCTCGCAGTAACAACCACCTGATCCTTCAGGATCGGCGCCGGCTGCATACCCACCTCAATCCTCTTCTCGGATCCTTCCAGAATCTCGACGGGCTCAAGTGACTGCGATCGGTATCCAATGTGTGTTACATGAACCGTGTACACGCCCACTGGAATTTTCCGAAGAATAAAACTGCCATACACATCTGAAACGGTTCCGAGAAATGTCCCGCGCAGGAAAACATTCGCTCCTACAACGGGCTCTTTCGACTCAAGGTCGGTTATTCTTCCCGCAAGTATTCCCGTTTTCGCCTGACCCGAAAGAAACGTCGGAAAAACAATCCACGACAGGAAAAACGCTATAACACTTCGGGTTTTCAAAACGGTTGTACCGGAGGATTGTAGAAATCAACGGACATATCGATGCCGGCGACTTGTTCACCATCCAGAATTGTGATGAAGCGAGGTTGATCCGGCTTTGATGGACTGTAGTAAAACCCCACGACGCGGAAACTTCGTATGTTGAGGTCGTTGCGAAAACGTTGAACGACACCAATGTACCTATACGTCGCCGGTGGCACCGGAAACGAATAAGAGACAGAATCAACATTGAACGCGATGCGCGCGCTGTCAGTCGGATAATAGAAAATCGTCTGGGGCTGGCCAAAAAGACCAGGAAACACTTTCGTTGAGTCGAGGGGATAGATCTGAGATGCAAACAACCAGAGGTTCACGAGGCTGTCGACGGGCGGCCATGAATTTGAGGCAAAGCGAATTGTTCCGCTGAACCCGGGTTCAACAGGCGGAAGAGGCTCCAACCCTCCCTCACACGAGATGAGCACCACAGCAACGACGAATAAGAAACCCTTTCTCGCGAACATTGAAAAATAGTACCAAGAAGAGCACTGAAATGCAATTAAACACGCCGACGCACAATCGACGATTTAATCGTTGGAAATAACTGCTTTCTTTGTTATATTTGTGCCTCACTTGTGCGAATTCTCTGCGAGAAATGACACGACCCTCCCTGGTCGCAACATTCCCAATGCGCAACGAGCCCGAAAGGAAAGTATATGATCGAGGCTACGTTCGCTCTCTTTTCGACAGTATAGCGTTCCGATACGACTTCTTGAACCACTTGTTAAGCGCGGGTGTCGATGTATTCTGGCGGAGAAAGGCAATCGGATTGCTGCAGCCTTTTCATCCAGGGCGCATCCTTGACGTCGCGACCGGCACTGGCGACATGGCGATCACTGCAGCACGAAAGCTCTCCGCCGAAGTGATCGGCATAGACATTTCGCCAGAAATGCTGAGAATCGGACGGTCAAAAATTGCCTCCATGGGCTTGCGGTCGCGGATCACGTTGACTGAGGGAAGCGCAGAGGAAATTTCTTTTGCCGCGCGGTCATTCGATGCAGTGACTGTGGCATTCGGCGTTCGTAATTTTTCAGACCTTCAACAAGGTCTTCTGGAAATACAGAGGGTCCTCAAAGTCAATGGTGTCGCCGTTATCCTCGAGTTCTCCAGGCCGTCGATCTCACTTGTAGAAGAATCATTTGGATTCTATTTTACACGCATTCTTCCTGTTGTTGGAGGCCTCATTTCCGGCAATGCGGATGCATATCGATACCTGCCAAACACTGTCGGTGAATTTCCCGCCGGCACTGATTTTCTCAGTATTTTACACAGCGCCGGATTTAAGGAAACCATACAATATCCCTTGACCTTTGGAATCGCCACAATCTATATTGGCATCAAAAGATAGTCCGTCCGAAAACGCCGACAGGCTCGTACGCATCGGCCATAGCCCGGACCCCGACGACGCTTTCATGTTTTACGGCCTCTCTTCCGGAAAAGTGAAGCTTGACGGTGTGTTCATTGAACACGTGTTGGAGGACATCCAATCGCTCAACATGCGGGCGATGACAGGCGACCTCGAGGTGACGGCGATTTCTGCCCACGC
>JACPSI010000058.1 GCA_016193365.1 Ignavibacteriales bacterium | reverse complement strand
AATGTCGAAATCGCTGTAGATTTCTCCTCCCATGTCCGTCTTGAGAGATACATTCGCTTTAGTGTCTGCAGGAAGCGTCACATCTACTTCGCCGTTCAAGGAGCTGAACGACATGGCTTTGTCCGGTGTAACTTTCGCCATTGTCACGACCAGGTTCCCGTTGAGGGCGTGCGCTACGACGGAGCCCGAAATCTTCAACAGCTTGACGGAGTTATTTGTGTTGTTGACGTCGAGGTCACCGTTGACGCCCTCAACAACGATTTCGCCGCCATTAACGATGTTAAGCTTCATCGAACAATTGACCGGAACCTGCACGGATACGCGCACCTCGCTCGAACCATAGCCACTCTTCGTGATCATTACCGTATTGTTTTCTTCCTCGATCGAAAGTCCTGAGGCGGTGTTGGGAATCCGGCGCAATCCTTTCTTTTTGCCGGCATCCTCGTCGTCATGATCTTCATCCTTGTGTGGCGCTATATCAACGTCAACTATGACATCTTTCCCGGCGTACCCCTTTACGACCAGACTACCAGCCATGAGCGACGCACGCAAAAACATCGGCCTCGCCGGGTCCGCCAGCGGAATCGTGTAACGATCCGGATTTACTTGCTGCGCGAGGGTTTGCGCCCCTACAAGTGCGAGTACGACTGCAGTCAGAATATGAATGCTTTTCATGTTAGACAACCTCCTGTTAAGATGCTCTTTTGAGTATGTAAATATTGCCGTTGCGTGTTTCGAAGAACAGCGTCGGCCCGCCTTTCCGCACACGCACCCCGAACGATGCGTCCTTGTAATACACTTTTCGTCCGCGCCGGGACTCGATGGGAAGGATTCGCCGTGAAGCGCTTTCGACTTCAAAATCCGTAAACACATCGCCGTTGAAAGTTTGGAACCTGAGCTCTGCGGCCAGCTCGCCGGGAAATTCCAGCTCGATCTTGCCGTTCACCGTTTTAAAAGAGCAATCTTCCGGAGGAATCTTCGTAAAACTTGATTTCACCGGGCCGTTCACTGTGTACATCCTTCCGGAGCCCGAGACGTCCTTTGCTTCTATGCCCCCGTTGACATTCCGGATATCAAAATCTCCATGAGTATTTTTCATAAGAATATCCCCTTCTTGAACAGTCCTCAAATAGAGTGCGGTCTTTTTGGGAACTTTGAGCTCAAACTCGAACTCGGCTTCATATCCGTAGTAATTCCACTCGCCATGACGTTTTCCCCACCGTTCACGCCACGGGGCGTCCACGTACATTATCAGCCTGTCTTTTCGTTCCTCGATCTCCAGCCTGATTTCTTCTCTCGCTTCCTTCAGCTTCACCTGCGATTCAGCTTCATAGCGCTGGCGAACAACAAGCAGTATCTCATCGCCTTCGTACCCTTCAACCGAGATCCCGCCGGCGAGGTTGTCGATAACGACCTTCTCATACGGAGTTTCCGCCGTTTTCCGGAATGTCCGTTCGAACCGTTCTTCATGGGATACTTTGGAGGGTCGCTGAACATCGGCCGACAGCATCATCAACGACAACAACAGGAGCGGCTTCATGCATTCACCTTCAAAGAATTTGTTTTATGCTTTCTTCCACACGCTTCTTGACTGTCTTGTCAATCTTTGGATCAAGAAGGAGTTTTTGAAGAACGGGTTTCGACTCCTGTTCTTGCGTCTGCACCATCAACTCCACCATGGCCAGCTGGACCATCGGGGAGGATTGAGTCGGCAAAGAATGAATTAACTCTTTGCGAACGCGTTCCTGGTCGATAAACCGTATGAGTACTTCGAGGGCAGCAATGCGGACATTCGGACTCGCGTCGTACTTGAGCGTGCTCAACAGCGCCGCGGTCAGTTCCTGGTCTCCTTCTCCAAGGTCATAGCTCATGCTCACGCCCTTCAAGCGTTCGCTCGCAGATTGTTGCTTGAGAAGCGAAACGGCCAGCATGCGACTCATGGCATGCACTTCGCCCCGAAGCTGTGCAATCTCGGAATTCGATTCTTCCTTCGCCACACGTTCAATGCCTTGGTCAATCCTTGTCCCCAACACTCCACCGAGGAGAAACAGGATTATTCCCATAGCAAATTGAATCGCCGGCTGTTTTGGCCAGAGGCGAGAGAGAAAATCATTCAGCGAGGTCCAGGCGGCGGTCTTCGATGCAGCATGATGAATTCCCTGCTCATAGGCCGAAAGCATCGCGTAGAATCTTTCGCGCATGGCGGGAGAAGGCTTTTGCTCCGGCAAGGCGCCGAGCGAATTCCAGAGCATGCTCAGGCTCTCGTACTCACGCCGACACTCCTCGCAGGTCTTCAAATGTCCCTGGATATCAGAGCGCTCATATTCGTTGAACGTGCCCATGAGAAAGTCGGGTAACAACTCGATGACATGTTTTTCCGTTGTCATAACTCACCTCGATTGCTTATCATCAGATTTTTGTCTTCGTGAGCGTCATGTATTCATCGCGTAGATCTTTCAGCGCAAAATGAACTCGTGCCTTCACCGTGCCCACCGGACAATCAAGGATTCGCCCGATTTCTTCATAGCGCAAATCCTGATATCTGCTCAACACGAGCACCTCTCTTTTTTCCGGAGTCAACCTCGCTAGTGCTTGCCGCAAGATTTCCTGTTCTTCTGTTTGTTGGTATAATTCCGTGGGAAGGGGATCCGGATCCTGCTGTTTGTCCAAAATTTCGTCTGTCAACGCCTGCTCTTTCCATTTTCGGAAATAATCCGCCGACACATTTCGGGCAAGTTGGTACATCCACACGGTGAAGGGAGCTTCCCCCCGATACGTTTGGCGATATTTCAGCATTCTGAAGAAGACGTCCTGCACAAGGTCCTCGCTGATGTCAGGCTTGCTCGTATGCCTGCTGAAAAAATTCAGCAACCGCATGCTATGGCGCTCAAACAAAACCCCCAGCTTCTTCACATCTCCGTCCCGCACCTGTATCATAAGCTCGTTGTCCGACAGTGAACTCAATCGTGTGTCCGGTTGTTGAGGTTCTTTACTTGGCCCTCTCGCCCGCATCCATAAAGACTCGTTATGCGGGGAAAGGTTGAGTTGAAACTACAGAAAATGAGGATCTTCTCAAACTGAAACACTTGAAAAACAATGAATTTTCTGCTAAATTGCTTTTGATTCCCCCCGAAATCTCATAATCCTGACTGCATGACACATCAACCCGGCTCCTCCAAGGAAGAAGTTGCAAGCGGACTTTTTGGCCCATACCTCCTCAACGAATATGAAATCAATCATAATCTGGTAGGAGGAGAAATCGGTGTGTATGCAGTTGGCTTTACAGGGAAAGATGGTGTGTTTTACATTGACCGCGTGGGAAGGTCGGAAAAAACTCTCGCGGAAACTCTGAAGAAGTTCGAGGGGATCTACAAAGAATTCAAATTCATGTTCTACGCAACAGAAAAAGCAAGCTTCGAAAAAGAATGCGACCTTTTCCATTTATTCAAGCCGCGCGACAATATTGCACATCCCAAGGGGCCGAAGGGAACCCGGCTCAAATGCCCAACATGCGGTTTGTAGGAAAATCGCAACGTTCGGTAAATCAGTAAAGCAGCGTCGGAATTCAACCTTGCTCGACGGGCGGCTCTGCAAATGAAGAACGACCCAGAAGAATTTTTGAAACAGAGAAAATAAAAAACGCCCGCCTTGTCAGCGGGCGCATGTTTAAACAGTCTCACAGAATTCTTAGTCGTCGTCATCCTCGCGCATCATTTCTCGGTGCATCCTCTCCCTTTGCATCATCCCGCGTCCCATCTTCCCACGCATCCCTCTGTTGGCTCGCATCCTCTCAGCCATCCCTGCTCTCATGTGCAACGCCTTTTTCCAGACTTTTTGCTGGTCGCCGTTAAGCAGTTTATTGACCGCGAACCACTGATTCAGCCTCATGGTATGTACTTGTGTTGCAAGCTGTGAGACTTCGTTGATCTTCTTCTCAAGAACCGCCTTATCCGGATTGTCAGCTCTCAGCAGTTGTTGAAGCTCCAGCCGCGAGGTGGCTATCTTTGAGCGTTGAGCGATCATTTGCTTCTGGAGGTCGAAATGCATTTTTTCAACTTCTTTTTTCTGTTCGTCGGTTAGTTTTAGCTCCTCCATGAGCCTCATGTGAGGCATCATCGGCCCGTCACCCATGGGACCCTGACCCTGTGAGAGTAGTTGGGAAACCGGGAACGTCAGAAGGAAGGAAGTGAGAAGAATGATTCTTGATTTCATAGATACTGCTCCTTTCAGGAATTGAGATTTGTGAGTTAGACGAGCGATCAACTGGAAGGTTTAACAGAAAATTTGTTCCGAAGAGGCGAAAAACAAGGAACAAAAAGGGAGTTAGAGCGTTAACAGGAAATCGGCTTCTTGGCGGTTGCTGCTGTAGGGACACGACATGTCGTGTCCCTACAGTTTTAAGAATTCAACCTTCCGGTTGAAATCGGTCAACCTCTTCGAGAACGGTGCGCACGATTTCTTCTTCTTTGACCCGTTTTACAAGCTCACCTTTCCTGTAGAGCAACGCAACGCCCTTCCCCGCGGCTATGCCGATGTCGGCCTCACTCGCTTCTCCCGGGCCGTTGACCACACAACCCAGAACGGCAATCTTTACTGCCTTCTTTTGTCCCGCGAGTTTCTCCTCAAGCTGAGCCATAATACCGAACAGGTCCACTTCAAGTCGGCCGCAGGTAGGACACGCGATGAGTTCGATGTTTCGGGAAGCAAGGCTCAGCGAACGCAGTATTTCTTTCCCAACTTCGACTTCTTTGACGGGGTCATCGGTCAGTGAAACACGAATCGTGTCGCCGATCCCCTGTGCAAGCAATGTTCCGATGCCGACGGCGGATTTGATTGTACCAACACGCGCCGTCCCGGCCTCGGTGACTCCAAGATGAAGCGGAATGTCCGTTCGCTGTGCCACGAGGCGATATGCTTCAATCATCAACTTTACATCCGTCGATTTCACTGATATGACAACATCATGGAAATCGAATTCGTCGCAAATGCCCACATGCCGCATCGCGCTTTCATACAGCGCCTCGGGAGTCGGATAGCCGTGTTTCTCGAGGATGTCTTCTTCCAGAGAACCGGAGTTTACTCCAATGCGAATCGGGATACCTTTGTCTTTTGCCGCTGTCAGTACTTGCCGGATACGGTCCTTCGAGCCGATGTTCCCGGGGTTGAGGCGGACTTTTGCCACTCCCGCTTCGACAGCTTTCAGGGCAAAGATATGGTTGAAATGGATGTCCGCAACAATTGGAACTGGAGACTGTTGCACGATGGATTTCATCGCGTCCGCTGCTTCTTTGTCGTTGACTGTTACACGGACAATATCGCAGCCCGCCTCAGCTGCAGATCGAATTTGTCCAACTGTTCCTTTCACGTCATCCGTCTTGGTCTTCGTCATCGTTTGCACAGAAATCGGCGCGTCACCGCCAACCTTGACGCCGCCCACATTGATTTGGCGGGTCTTCCTGCGTGTGCCGATTTTGTACGTTTGATGACGCCCTTGCGGTATTTCTATCTCAGGAAAAATTTCCATGGTTCGCCATTTTTCAAATGTACCCTTCTCTTTGACTCAATTCAACTTTTTGCTTGCTTCAAACAAGGTCTTCTTTTCATCTTCGCTCAGGCTTTGATAACCGCTGCGACTGATTTTGTCGAGGATTTCATCGATTCTCCGCTGATGCTCGCTGCGTTCGTCGGTTTTCTTTTCAACAAAATCGACAATCTTTGCATCGACGGCATTAGCATCTTTTGATGTCCACTTAGCGGAAAATTTGTTTAAAGACCAGCTGATCCGGTCGACGGTATCCTGAAAGGGCATTTTCCCGGAGTCGTAAAGAAGGAAGATGTACCCCGCAAATGCTCCACCGAGATGCGCGGGTCGGGAAACAACATCGCAAAAGCAACAAGAACGCCGAACACAGCCCCGGAGGCTCCAACGACCGGCGCGACAGAATGCTCAAGTATTGGTGCGAGAAATAACTGGCATAATCCTGCGACTACTCCGCAAGAGAGATAAAAAATCGTGAACTTTTTAGTTCCCCAAATATGCTCTATCTCCATTCCAAACATCCATAACCCAAAAAGCATGTTGAAAAAAAGGTGCAAAAAATCCGAATGCATGAATTGGTACGTAATCAGCTGCCATGGATAGAAATTCCAGGCCTCACTTGAACCAATTCCTGGTCGAAACCCTTCAGGAATCAAAGCGAAGTATCGGTGGAGAAAGCTAGTGAGACTCACACCGTCAAACTTAAACTGGCCAAATAGCATCGGTGAAGTAAACAAAAATACGACGCCGTTTGCGATTAACAGGGTCTTAATAGCTGGAGGGAAAAACGAGAACCCTCCAAATCCTGATGGGCGATAGTAGTTACCGTAGTAAGACATTTTATGATTGAAGATTGAAGATTGAAGATTGTAGATTTCCGCCGGAGGCGGATCCGCCTTTGGCGGAGAAGATTGGAAATTTGCTTAGTCCTTTTCTGTGAGCGCTGCAACACCGGGGAGAATTTTTCCTTCGAGAAACTCCAACGATGCTCCGCCGCCGGTGGAAACGTGTGAAACAGAATTCTCGAGCCCCGCATTTGCAATAGCCGCTGCCGAATCGCCGCCGCCGACGATCGTTGTTGCGCCGTTTTTCGTAGCGCCGGCAAGAGCTTTCGCGACGGCGTTGGTGCCGTGAGCGAACCTTCCCATTTCAAACACTCCCATCGGTCCGTTCCACACCACCGTTTTTGCCTGAGCGATCTCTTGGGAGAAAAGCTTCACAGTCTCAGGGCCGATGTCCATTCCCCGCCAGCCGGGCTGAATTGCATTCACATCGACAACTTTTGACGTTGCATTATTATCGAATTTGTTTGCGATGACGCAATCAACCGGCAACAACATTCTGACATTCTTCGATTGAACCTCGCCGAGGATCTTCGCGGCAAGCTCTACCTTATCTTCTTCCAACAGCGAATTGCCGATTTCCATTCCCTGCGCTTTGTAAAAAGTAAACATCATCCCGCCTCCAATCAGCAACACGTCCACTTTCGACATAAGATTTTGAATCACGTCAATCTTACCTGAAATCTTCGCTCCTCCGAGGATGGCAACGAACGGCCTTGCGGCGTTGGCTACGGCTTTCCCAAGGTACTCCAACTCTTTCCGCATCAAGTAGCCGGCGGCATTCAGCTTGAAATACTTTGTGACACCTTCTGTCGAAGCGTGTGCCCGATGTGCCGAACCAAACGCGTCGTTCACATACACATCGCCGAAGCCGGCAAGCTGCTTGGCAAAATCGGCATCGTTGGCTTCCTCTGCTTTGTGAAAGCGAAGGTTTTCCAACAAAAGACAATCCCCGTCTTTCATCCCGGCCACCATACGGGCAACATCCGGACCGATGCAGTCGGGAGCGGCTTGGACCGGCTTCCCGAGAAGTTTTGTGAGATGCTCGGCGACAGGTCTCAGACTGAATTCCGGAGTTGACTTTCCTTTCGGCCTGCCGAGATGACTCATCAGCACCGCTCGGCCCCCGTCGTTGAGGATTTTCTTGATCGTGGGCAGAGACTCAACTATGCGTGTATCATCAGTAATTTTTTGATTCTCATCCAGCGGAACGTTGAAATCCACTCGAACGAGAACGCTCTTTCCTTTGACGTGAACGTCATCGATCGTGAGTTTGTTCATGTTCGTTGAGAATAAAAACGGGCTGAGACTTCCGTCGGCAGCCCGCTGAGTTGATTTGTCGTGGTTTGGGTTGTTTAGTCAAACATCGAGGCAATTTTTTTCACGAGCTCCACCACACGGTTGGAATAGCCCCACTCGTTATCGTACCAGCCGAATACTTTGACCATATTTCCCATCGTCATCGTCAGTTTGGAATCGATGATGCAGGAATGCGGATTCCCGATGATGTCGCGCAGGACAAGGTCATCCTCGCTGTATTGCAGGATGCCTTTGAGCGGGCCATCAGCTGCTTTTTTGAAAGCGGCATTGATTTCCTCCTTTGTGGCTTCTTTTCCCAGCTCGGCGGTAAAATCCGTTATGGAACCATCGGGTGTAGGAACACGAAGGGCATAGCCGTCAAGTTTCCCTGCCAGCTCGGGGATGACCTTGCCGACTGTCTTGGCGGCGCCGGTTGTCGTTGGAATAATATTGACGGCGGCAGCGCGCGCTCGCCTCATGTCGCTATGGGGAAGGTCGAGGATTCGCTGGTCGTTGGTATAAGAGTGGATCGTGTTCATCAACCCTCGTTTGACCACAAAACTGTCATGCAACACCTTGACCATTGGAGCGAGACAATTCGTGGTGCAGGAGGCGTTGGAAATAATATGGTGCTTTGCCGGGTCATACATTTTTTCGTTGACGCCGAGGCAGATCGTCACATCGGGCTTTTTTGCTGGGGCGCTCAATATGACCTTTTTCGCGCCTTGTTTGATATGATCCGCCGCTGCCTCGCCGTCGGTAAAGTGTTTCAATCCCGTCGATTCAACCACAATATCCACTTTGAGGTCTTTCCAGGGGAGTTTTGTGTGGTCTTTTTCAGCGAATACTTTAAGGGATTTTCCGTTGACCATGAGCGTTGAATCTTTAACTTCCACCGTGCCGGGGAAATTGCCGAAGACGGAGTCATATTTCAACAGGTGGGCAAGTGTTTGCGGCGCTGTAATATCGTTGACGGCGACAAATTCGATATCTTTATCGTTGTAGCCGGACCGGAAGACATTGCGTCCGATGCGGCCGAAACCGTTGATGCCTACTCGAACAGCCATTGCTACCTCCAGGAATGTAGATGTGTAAGCGAGTCGAATAAATGAAAAATCGCACTCAAGTTAGCGAGAAAACGAGGGAAATGCAAGACGGGAACGACATTTGACCTATTTCATACAGAATCTTTTTGCGCCAGCGCCGCAGATGCTGCGATCGCACTCAACGCATTACCCCTTAGCAACGCCTCAGCACATGAATTCATCGTTGCTCCCGTTGTAATCACATCATCAACGATCAAGCAGATTTTTCCCGCAATCTTCTCAGAACCTTGCACGGCTATCCCAAACGCATCTTCCATATTTTTGCGGCGCTCATCGAGGTTAAGCTTAGTCTGAGTTTGAGTATGCCTCCGTCGTAGAATGATGTTCGCGAAAACAGGAATCTTCGTTGCGGACGAAATGCCGTTTGCAATCATCTCCGCCTGATTGTACCCCCGCTCACGCAATTTAACTCTGTGGAGTGGTATTGGAACAATCAAGTCTGGCCGTACACCCCATTCATCCATCACCGATCCCAGTCGTTTTCCGAGTTCCACACCGAGTGATTCGTAGCCTCGATACTTCAAATAATGTGCAATATGTTGAAACGCGCCTTCCTTCTGAAACACATATGCGGAGACTACATCGCTGAGAAACCCGGCTGCCAGAAGTTTTTGCTGCGTGTCCAGAAAAAGAGGATGATTGCGGTTGAGTGTCTGGATCGAATTCCAGCAAAGTTCGCACACTTTCTGGCTACCGTCTTCGAGAGAACGATTACAGGAAACGCACACCGGAGGGTAAACGAATTCGAGAAGGGAATCGGCTACACGGTGAGTAAACTGAGCGGCGAAATTCATTTCTTCTCTTCAAGCCTTTCTATTTCATCCCTTAGCTCCGCCGCACGTTCAAATTCAAGGTCCTTCGCCGCCCGCTTCATTTCGGTCCTCAACTCCGCCAGCAGATCTTCTTTTTGTTCTTTCGTCAGGTATTTGGCGACTGGTTCGGAAATCTTAGAGATTCTTGAGCGAAGATTCCGTTCATCACGGCTGGCTTTCACGTCGGCGACTGCGGTTGCGGCCATCACCTCTTCCACGGATTTATAGATTGTGACAGGGGTGATTCCATGGTCATCGTTGTAGGAAACCTGTTTCTTCCGACGACGATTCGTTTCGTCGATCATTCGTTTCATAGAGCCGGTTACTGTGTCTGCATACAAAATAACCTTGCCGTTGACATTGCGCGCGGTGCGGCCTGCGGTTTGGATCAACGAACGGTCGGAGCGCAGAAAGCCTTCCTTATCTGCGTCGATGATTGCGACAAGCGAGACTTCCGGCAAATCGAGCCCCTCCCGGAGAAGGTTGACGCCCACAAGAACGTCGAACTCACCGAGTCTGAGGTCGCGCAGAATTTCCACGCGCTCCAGCGCGTCCACTTCGGAGTGAACGTATCGCACTTTTACGCCGATATTCAAGAGATACTCTGTCAAATCCTCGGCCATACGTTTCGTCAGTGTTGTAACAAGAGTTCGCTCCTTGCTTTTTGCGCGGTCGCGGATTTCTGCAATGAGGTCGTCGATTTGATTCTTGCTTTTGCGCACTTCAACATCCGGGTCCACGAGCCCCGTCGGGCGGATAACCTGTTCGACCACGACGCCTTTGCATTTCTCCAGCTCAAAATCTCCCGGCGTTGCGCTGACAAAAATGATCTGGCCGACTATGGATTCCCATTCTTCGAAGGTCAGGGGACGATTGTCGAGTGCAGACGGCAATCGGAAGCCGTACTCCACCAGAGTGGTTTTCCTCGAACGGTCACCTGCATACATCCCGCCGATTTGTGGAACAGTGACATGCGACTCGTCAATGACGGTGAGAAAGCCTTTTGGAAAATAATCCAGCAGACAAAATGGTCTAGAGCCTGGAGGCCTTCCGGCGAGATGGCGCGAATAATTCTCGATGCCAGAGCAGTAGCCAACCTCGCGCATCATTTCGATGTCAAACCGTGTCCTCTGCTGGAGTCGTTGGGCTTCAACGAGTTTGCCCATCGCGCGCAATTCTTCCGAACGTTCGTTCAACTCGGCGTAAATGCCGTTGATCGCACGTTCTATACTCTGACGCGTCGTGATGAATTGTTTGGCAGGATATATCGTTTCATAGTCGGTCTCTTCGATGATTCTGCCGTCCGTTTTGTTGATGTAGGATAGTCTCTCGACCTGATCGCCGAAGAATTCAATTCTCACGGCTTCTTCATTCTCGTAGCCGGGAATGACCTCGACAACGTCGCCCCTCACTCTGAATGTTCCACGCGCAAATTCGTAGTCGTTACGTGTGTAGAGCAAATCGAGAAGTTTCTTGAGAACCTCCTGTCGTCCCACTTTCTGGCCTTCTTTCAATGACAATGTTTGACTGATCCAGTCTTCCGGCGCGCCGATGCCATAGATACAACTGACCGAGGCAACAACGATGACATTCGTGTCTCCGCTCAGGAGTGCACTCGTTGCACGCAAGCGCAACCTGTCAATCTCGTCATTGACTGAGGAATCCTTGGCAATGTAGGTGTCCGTCGTGGGGACATACGCCTCGGGTTGGTAGTAATCGTAGTAGCTTATGAAAAACTCAACGCGATTCTTTGGAAAAAATCCTTTGAACTCCGCGTAGAGCTGCGCGGCCAGCGTCTTGTTATGCGACATGACGAGGACGGGTTTATCGAATTGTCCGATGACGTTGGAAATGGTGAACGTTTCCCTTATGGCTTCGGGCTGGTCGCCGGAGGGCATGAGGTCAGTGATGAGTTGGTATGACATCCGATCAAATTGTGGATTGTGGATTGTAGATTGATGGTTGGGAATTATTTTGCTTCGTCTTTTCCGGAGCGGGCGACAAACAAGAATGCATCTCGCAGGAAATCCGCTGCGTTGTTGGCAAAAGGATCTGGAATTGCTTTTCTCAGCTGGTCCAGAGTCAGCGCAACGCCACCCGCAGAAATGGTCAGATTCGGATTAATCAAAATCGCTCTGGTCGCCTGGCCGCATTTGAGAACAACGCTTGCTTTTACGTTCGGAAACGCCGCTTCGATCACTGGGTCTGCATGCACTACACCGCCAAGGATTTTGAGCGAATCAGGTGAGTCGCATTCTACTTCGACGTTTTGTGTTTTGAGGTAAGCTAGACAATCCTGCATCACTTTTCGAGTGATTGTAGCTAGCTCGTTTGCCACCGCACCCATTTTGTCCCTATCCCCTGCAAATTTCGCCCACTCCTTTACTGTATTATCCAGAATGGTTTTTGAGCCTGCGTTCATACGTGAATCCTTTCGTTAGGTGTGAAGGTTTGGCAGAATTGTTTTACCTACAATTCCTTAATAGACTTTCTTCCGGCAAACCCGCTTTCGACGGAATGCCAGAACCTGATTTCTGTCTCGTCAGCTTTGAAGCATAAATAGACTTCCTGTCCGTTCGACCTGAGATGGGGAAAATCGATAAGTCCTTGCTCGATTCCTTTTACCAGAATTCCAAGCTTTTCGAGTTTCTTCAGGATGTCAACAAGCTGCTCCAGCTCGGGAGGAAAAAATCGCTCTCCGTTCGGCCCGCTCCCTCCAAAGAATTCATGGCGATGAATGTTGTATCCTTTCTCGTCGAGTTGTTTCTTGAGCTGAACGAGCTGCACAGTCATCGGTTTGACTTTCCGGATCAGGGTTTGGGCTTCTTCAAGTGTAAAATGCCTCGAATGCAGGTAGTTCGCCATGGCTCGTCAGAGAAGCCAATATACACGACCCCTTCTTGTTTTTCAACCGTTCATTGACCTTGTCAAGGTTCCATTGTTTGCTCCAGACCTTGAAAGGTCAGTTCGCCTTGCCTTCGGGCTATCTCTTTCATAGATTTGGGCACAAGAATCACTTCCATGAAGTTTCGACCTCTTTTTCTCCTTCTTTCGTTGACGTTTTTTGCCTGCACCCAGGACCCGACCCCCGCAGATGAATCGCTCATTGATCTTTACGCTGAGCTCATTTTGTTGAGCGAGGAATACAAGCAGCCATCATCGGGCATGTCGGAGCAGGATTATCAGCAGAAGACTCAGGACGTCTTGGAGAAGTACAAAACCACGAAAGGAGAATTTGCTGCCCAAATTCAGGATCTTTCGAAAGACCAGCAGGCATTCCGTCAATTTATAGAAATGGTACAAAAAAAGCTTCAGGAGCGCAGAGATAAGAATTAACTGCGTTTGGATTTTGTTCTTGAAAGGCGGTAACTTCCAACCGCTCGTTTCGTAAGTCCACCCACGGCCGCTCACGAAAACCAACCTCACACAACGGAGCACTTATGCGCAAACCATTTGCCGTATTGATTGTCCTTTTTCTTTTCGTGCCCATCGTTTGGGCACAGGACGGGTTTAAAGAGGTCCAGAAACAGGTCGTCGAATTCACGCTCAAGAATGGGCTCAGGTTCATGGTTCTCCCGCGCCACGACGCACCCGTGGTATCATTCCACACATACGTCGACGTCGGCGCGGTGAACGAAAGTCGGGGAATCACCGGACTCGCTCACGTCTTTGAGCACCTTGCATTCAAAGGCACAAAACGTGGACGGCCTGGCGAGACGAGCACAACAGGGGGGAGAAAGCGGACACAGCAAGGCTTTCAAAATTAAAAGCCGAATTCGAGAAGAAACAGGATGCGTGCGCAAAGCTTGTCGAAAACAATGAATTCGGACAGGCCATCGAGCAAAACGGCGGTGTTGGCCTCAACGCCAGCACCGGCGCAGAAGCCACCCAATACTATTTCAGCTTGCCGTCGAACAAGCTGGAACTGTGGTTCTCGCTGGAATCCTCGCGTTTTGTCGACCCGGTGTTGCGCGACTTCTATAAAGAGAAGGACGTCGTGATGGAAGAACGCAGATTGCGCACCGAAAGCAATCCTCAAGGAAAGCTGATCGAAGAATTTCTTTCCGTAACGTTCAAGTCACACCCTTACAGAGACCCTGTTGTCGGTCATATGTCGGATCTTCAAGGCATAACAAAATCAGAGGCGGCGGCGTTTTACAGGAAATATTATGTGCCTTCGAACATGGTGATCGCCGTTGTCGGCGATGTTCAGGTCAAAGAAGTGAAGAGACTCGCCGAAGCGTATTTCGGTCGGATCCCTGCCGCTCCCAAGCCCGAGCCCGTGAGAACGGTCGAGCCGCCCCAGAACAACGAACGGCGCGTCGTACTCAAAGAACAGTCGCAGAGAATTTTCCTTATGGGATACAAAAAAGGTTCCATCAACAGCCCGGACAACGCAACGTACGGAGTGATTTCGGATTTGCTAAGCTCGGGCAGAACATCACGCCTCTATCGCTCGCTCGTGCGGGACAAGAAGCTCGCGATTGCAGTCTTCGGTTTTTCGGGCTTCCCTGGCAACAAGTATCCGAACTTGTTCGCCTTCTTCGCCGTCCCGGCTCAAGGGAAAACCAATGATGAATGTCAGGCGGCAATCGAAGAGGAAATCGAAAAGTTGAAAAAAGATCCGGTCAGCGACGAAGACCTGAAAGCGGTCAAGACCCGTGCTCGAGCCAATCTCATCCGGTCGCTTTCATCGAATGCCGGAATGGCGGGCCAGCTGACGTTTTACCAGATTCAGATGGGAGATTGGCGAAAGCTCTTTACACGGCTTGACGAAATCAACGCAGTGACCGCCCCCGACGTGCAACGGGTCGCTCAACAGGTTTTCGTCACTACGAACCGCACCATTGGCATGATCGAACCGTTGAACTAAGGAGACGACAATGAAAACTCATCGCATATTTATCCTCACACTGGCGTTTGTTGTCTCTGCGGTTTGTGCTTTCTCACAGGCCGTCAGGCCAAAGCATTACAAACAGCTTCAGTATCCGAAAATGCGGGAGATTCAAATTCCTGACCCCGCGCGTTTCGAGCTCAGCAACGGAATGGTTGTCTACCTGTTGGAAGATCACAACCTTCCGGTCATCAACGGCTCAGTAATGGTAAAGACAGGATCTCGCTATGAACCCGGAGACAAGGTTGGCCTTGCGTCGATGACGGGGCAGGTGATGCGAACGGGCGGGACAGCTTCGAAAACCGGAGATGAAATCGACGAGATGCTCGAGCGCGTGGGCGCGTCCGTGGAAACGTTTATCGGGACGAGTTCGGGCGGAGCGAACCTTTCAGTTCTGCGTGAAGATATCGACCTCGGCCTGAGCATTCTCGCTGACCTGCTGCGAAACCCTGCGTTCCGTGAGGACAAGATCGATTTGGCAAAGATCGGGGCTCGCTCTGGCATTTCCCGACGCAACGACCAGGTTGGCGCCATTATCGGCCGCGAATTCACCCGCTTGATCTATGGCCCCAACCATCCGTATGCACGCCTTACGGAATACGCAACCGTTGAGAACATCACAAAACAGGATATGGTGGATTTTCACAAAAAGTATTTTGTGCCCAATGGCATTATCGTTGCGTTTTGGGGAGATTTCAAGACAGATGAATTGAAATCCAAAATAGAAAAAACTTTTTCGGATTGGCCGAGACAGGAAGTGAACTTCCCGCCCGTGCCGGAACCGAGGATGACATCTCAACGGAGTGTGAACTTTATCAAGAAAGACGATGTGAACCAATCCCAGATTGGTATCGGCCACCTCGGAGGATTGTTGAAGGATCCAGAGAGTTCGCAGTTGAACCTTGCCGACCAGGCATTTGGCGGAGCGTTCGCCTCGCGACTGTTCAAAAAAGTACGATCCGAAGAAGGGCTTGCATATTCCGTGTTCAGCTTCTGGGGTGAAAGCTGGGATTATCCGGGCATCTTCCGCATGGGCGGCTCAACAAAATCCAGCACGACGGTGAAAATGGTGCGCTCGATACTGCGCGAATTCGACGGCGTCGTGAAAAATGGAGTGACGGACGACGAACTGAAATTCGCGAAGGAATCATTCCTGAATTCCTATGTGTTTCAGTTTGACACAAAGGGTGAAATCATTAATCGACTCATGACTCTCGAGTTTTACGGATATCCAAAAGACTATACGCAGAAACAGCAAAGAGAAGTTCAGGCTGCCACGAAGCAATCCGTTAATGAGGCCATTGCAAAGCGCTGGAATCCCGGCGCTCTGACAATGCTCGTTGTTGGAAAGGATGCTGACTTCGACGAACCGATGAGCGCACTCGGATCCGTGAGGACCGTTGACATCGCGATTCCCTCACCGCCTGAGAAAATCCCCGATGCCACGCCCGAGACCATTTCGAAAGGCAAGGAGGTCTTGAAGAAGTCTCTTGCTGCTTTCGGCGGCGGGCGCGTGCTCGCAATGAAGGACATGGCCCAAAGCTCTCAAATGACGATGAACACACCGATGGGTGAAATGTCGATGGAAGCGAGCATGACCTGGGTCGCTCCCAATAAAGTTGCACAAACGATGAAAACCCAGATGGGAGAAATGGCCAGCGCGTTTGACGGCGAGAAGGGCTGGATGAAGTCGCCTATGGGAACTCAGGATCTTCCAGCTTCTCAGAAAGAAGAACTCACCAAGCAAATTGCGATCAATGTTTACACGGTGTTGAGAAGCATAGACAACGCGGAGTATGTAGTGCAATATCTCAAGGACGACAAGGTCAACGATAAACCCGCGCAGGTGGTGTTTGTAAAACACAATCCGACGAATTCAACGTTGAGGTTATTCATCGACCCACAAACGTCACTGGTAGTCAAGCGAGTCTATCGGGGAAGAACAATGCAAGGTCCCGCGGACACCGAAGAAATGATTTCTGACTACCGCGATGTCAGCGGTGTCATGGTGCCGCACAAAATCGAGAGTTTCGCAAACGGCCAGAAGCAGTCGCAATCCATCGTGAACTCGGTGAAGATCAACAGCGGGGTGAGCGAGGACGTGTTTAAGAAACCTCAGTAGACTTGTAAGACTCCCGGAGTCTCACGGAGTTGATTCTTTGTAAGACTCCGGGAGTCTTTGCGGAAATGGGGCGGCCTCAGGTAGCCCCTTTTTTGTTTGTGCCGAGCAGTATCACATGCGCTTTCACACGGAAAATGCGTGTAAAATCTATCCTGTAAAAAAAATACTGTTCCTAGCCGATTGACAGCAATTACGAAAACTCTTAGATTCTCTTTGGTTCATGGGAGGCCGAATTAAACGTTGTCAAAAATAGTATGCCCGTACAATTGACTTTTTAAAATGGATTTTCAAGATTAAGATACATACGAGCTGTAGGTTACGAGGGGATTCGACGATGATGGCCTATGAAATGCTCAACAAACCAACCTCACCTGCTTTTACTGACCATCCACATGCGCAGGTTCTACAGATATCATTCGCCCCTATTAAATCGTGTTACGTTTCTTTGAGGCTAATCATTGACGATAACACTTAGATGTTGCGTTCTTTCAATGGTCGTGCTTTATGGTCTCTCTGATTGTATGGGTCAGGGATCTGATGACTCTCGCTTTTGGTTGAATATTGGACGAGGTGCAACTGTTGGAAGCAGATTCCTCGGTTCGGCAACCGGGGCTTCGTTCAGCTATTCCAAGGCAAGCTATATCGTGTCGTCTCGTTTTCTTGAGGCGGGAAATCTGGTGAGCCAACAGACAAGAACAATATCCGAATTGGCATTGCTCATAGGAATTAACGAAACTCAACAATTCACTTCTCTTTCTGGCTCAATCGGGTTAGGGTATATGTTAGCAAAGCAAGACGAACGTATGGGTGGCGGATCGTTTACCGAATGGGGATTCGCTGTTGAAATTCAAACTTTCCTCATCATCACACCAATTTTCGGAGTTGGATTTTACACCTTTACTAATGTGAACAAAGAAAAATCATTCGGCGGGATAGTCTTGTGTCTGCGGGTTGGAAAGTTACGTTGAACTTGCGCTCTAAAGATTGGGTAAAAAGAAACTCTTCCTCTATTTTCGGGCTCTTTCTTTTGATGATAAGTTGCAAGGAAGCAATTGTTGATCCTCCAACCGGGGGGATGAAAAACCCGAGAGAATATTCTTGGAGTGTTGATACACTGCGTTTCGGATTCCAGCTAGTTATTCAGGATGTTTTCGGAATTTCTCCCAACGATGTATATGCTGTGGGAGAATGTGATTTCGACGGAGGCGTTTTGTGGCACTTTGACGGAAGCAATTGGTCTCCTATTCTTATCGATCCTAATCTTGGTTACAGAAACCTCTACGGCGTATATGCCCCTGAGGGAAAAACTGTGTTCGCCGTGGGGGAACGTGTAGTACCGAATCCGAACCCTCCTCCAAATTTTCTCGATAGTAGCCTTGCGTTACTATTCGATGCAGGTCAATGGTTCATTCGCAAACTCCCTGGAAAAGGATTGAGCGCCGTGTGGGGCATTTCCGACAACAATGTTTGGACTGTCGGGAGAGAGGGAACGGCATTTTTTTATGATGGAACTCGATGGGAAAAAAGAGAAATAAGGCAGGATGTGTCGTTTACAGCAATATCAGGTGGCTCAGCCACTGATGTGTATGCAATGGGATATACACTCGACAGTCAGCCTTATGATTCCATCATGCACTACGTTTTTCATTTTGATGGGGCCAAATGGACTTTGACAGACTCGTTGATTGAAAACACGCATCCTCCGAATCATGCCTTTGGCATTGGTGATATATCGGTGTTGACAACAACGGTGTACAGTGCAGGATATGGGATATTTTTGAAAGGAGGTGCCGGTTGGCAAAAAGTTTTCGAGGATGGCAGTTTGTTTGGAGCGATAAGGGGAAACACGCAGAAGAACGTCTATGCCGTGGGACGTAGTATTTATCATTTCAACGGGGAGGATTGGTTTCAGTTCGCTCAATTTCAAGATCAGTCAAAGCCGTATCTATCAGTTTGGACTAATGAAACGGAGGTTTTTGCGGTCAGGACTGATGGCACATTGTCTTATGTTTATCACGGTAGATAATTTAGGAGAGGAGGAATCTATGTCTGCGAGCAGAGTAATTACAAGATTGGCATCCATCGCAATATGCACAGTGTTGGCTTCAGCCAAAATGATGACACACCACGAGTGGGTTCATCAATATATTGTGGTGCAAGCTTGGGAACTCCTAAAGCAGAAACACCCCTTGATTCAGAATACCGCGATGGCTGGTCGAATTGGAAGTATTGGAAAAAGAAGTAACGATCCTTGTACGCCAGATTGGCTAGAGGGAACCATTACGTATGGTGCCTGGAGAGAAGATGTTACCGACCCTGTCGATCAACAAAACACCAGCGTTACCGTGTCACTTTCTCATTTTTGGAATGCGGACAATAATGACTACGATGATCCCATAATCACTCCTTACATGTTTGCGGGACAAAGAAACGCAAACATCAAAGCGAGGATGTACTGGAGAGGCGAGGGATGGTATGTAACAGATTTGTTCGTTCCCTCAAGTGCCGGGCAGAGTGTTAGTCCAACTACAGAGACATTTAACAAAGTCGGCGGGGGAACAATAACCCTCACCCACTATGGCATCGTATTTATCTATGATGGTTTGGCCAACTTATACAAAACAGGTATCGCTCGGATCGTCGGATACTGGGAGGGGAGGAGTACCAGTTGCTGGGCGACGGGAAACGGTGGCGGAAGCGGATACACTCCGCTCTCTGGTGAAGCAGTTTGGGTCTACGTTAACACACAATTTCAACAAAACAGGGTTAACAGAATTGTTTGGGAAGTCCTCGGCAGAATCGCGCACTTGTTAGCTGACATGAGCGTACCGGCTCATGTTCATGAAAGAGGTCATCCGTGCGACCCAGATGCCTCTTTGCCGGATCGTTACGAGGTCAGTATGGGAACAAATGGATATCCGCCTTGTCCTGATAGGAACAATCCGCCTGCTTCCTTCTATGCGATGAATTGGAATTATCAGAATCCAGAGGTTCAGAAGGGGCTCATTAACGTGGTGGGGATGGCAAATCCAATTCGCTATTTAATGTACAGCATGAACCAAATAACTGATCATTACCCGAGCAATACATTTGATGAGAACAATTTCCTCGCCGGCGACAACAACTATTACAATGGCTCCAACCAAGGTCAAACGATCTGGAGTGAAGATGACTATGCAGCTATTCAAACCGAGATGCAAAACGAAGGAAGTCCCCCCGCCAGTGTCAATGTCGATCAAGTAGCGAACAAAGCGTTTACGTATGCGATTCGAGCAACTGCTGGATTACTTCATTTATTTGCGTCTGAAGCGGGATTGCTGCCTACGATGTTGGTAAAAAACGTTTTTCCCCGGGGGTTAGTGAAGGTACAAGAGGGGACTGGTGGCCTTTTGCAATATCAGATAACTGGTGCAAATGGCATCGGTTTTTTGACTTCGTCTGGCACCCAATTCACATTAGAAGCGATCTCACCACAGAATTATTCCGATCCAAGCGGCGTGGCCATTTCAAGAGTTTTCGAAAAATGGACGCGTTTGAGTACAGGCCAAAGCTTTTTTACAAATAGCATTGCAGTTATTGTAAGCGGAAGCGAAACATACACAATGGTGCCAAAAAACATAATTTCTGGAACACAAACCGTCGTTGTTGGGCAAACCTTCACGGTTCAGTCATCTATGAACCCTTTATATTTTGATAACGGGGCTAAACTAACTGTTAACGGAACAATGAACGCAAATGGGGCGAATCAGAGGATAAACTTGACCTCATTGAATCAACCCAACAGTTGGCAAGGAATCGAGTTCAACGGCTCGAGTAGCTCGTCGCTTCAATACTGCGATATAAATTATGCATTGGCGCCCATTACAGCCACAAACAGTTCCAATCTCACGGTCAACAACGTAACAGTTGATAACTGGGGAAACTACGGCTATGACGCAATCAGGCTGTATGGCTCAAGCGCAAATATCTCCAACACAACGATCAATGGCCGTTGGGATTCTTACAGCGGTATCCGCTTTTCGCAAGGATCAAGCGGCTCTGTTACATATAGCACGATTCAAAACTGCGGCGTTGGCATGGCGATACTGATCGAAGGCGGCTCAAGTGCGCTCATACAGTCGAATACTTTGTACAACAATCGCTATCCGGGAGTCTATGTTGCCTTCAATGGAAGTGCGATGCCTCTCATTAAGTATAACACTGTTTCGTCCAACGGTGGCGGCGACAATGCAGGGATGTCACTGAACAACTCCCAGGCTGAGCTGTGGGGAAATACCGTCCAAACCAGTTATGCGGGCATCTGGGCGTGGTTCTCGTCGTATCTCCGCAGCACGGATTTGTCGTCTTATTGGGTCCAGGGCAACAATATCATTACCAACTGCAATCTGGGCTTGGCGGCCTACTACGGCAGTACGGTCACCTTTGGATTGACTCAGGAATTTGACAATTATCGCTATTACTACGGCGCATGCAATCACATCTATAACAATACATGGCTTGCCGTAGCGGCGGAACAATCAACACTCGATGCTCATGGCAATTGGTGGGGGAGCAGTCCACCGGATCCAAACAAGTTTTCTATGTCGGGCAACAGTTCTCTGTCCTATTATGCCTGGCGCCCGCTTCCGGATGACAACTGTCCTCCGGAAGAAGCCATAACACCGCTGGCGGCCAACGTGGGAAATGAAGACGTCCTAGGACACGGCGACGAATTGAAAGAAGCCCATAGAGCTCTGTTTCTGAAACAATTTGATAACGCAACAACAAAATACCGGAGCGTTTTGGCCAATTCAACAAAGTCCGAAGAACGAGAACAGGCACTTCGCGGCCTTTATAACGTCTTTCGGCATAACCGCAATGCCGCACTTATCTCCGACGTTGCTCAAAATCGCTCGGTTGGCGGAAGACTCGGGCTTGTTGCTACAGAATTACTTGCCTCGATTTATCTTGCAGCGGGAGATTTCTCTCAAGCTCAGTCCGTGGCCAATGAGATCAAATCGGCCAATCCAGGAACAGATTACGAAATGCGAGCACTCATGCTGCTGGCAAGCCTTAGAGGTCACTCCAGTTCGCTGGCATCAGTTTCAACAGCGGCATTGAAGGAACTCCGGGAGAAGTTCGGCAGCAAGGTTGACAAAGCGTTTGTGGTGGCTATGGGCTCCTCAGCCGAAGAAATCAGGCAGGTTTCGAACGCAAGCAATACCGGCGATGAACAAACGATTTCGAGCTATCCTAATCCGTTCAATCCCTCAACGAGAATTCAGTTTAAGTTGAGTGAACCCGGTTTCGTTTCCCTCAGAGTGTATGATCTGCTCGGACGGGAGGTGGGGCAGTTGATCAATGAGGAAAGGCAGCCCGGGAGACATGAAGTTGTCTGGGATGCATCGAAGTTGCCCAGCGGACTGTATTTTGCCAGGATCGATACTCAGGGGAAAACACACGTCCATAAGATGATCCTCATGAGGTAACGAGTCTGAATGAACATTTTGAAAAGCTCAAATCTTTACTGGTTTGGGCTTTCTTTATTTTGCAAACACCTTCTCGTAGGCAGCTTTCGTTTTCTCCGCCACCCGTTCCCACAAGAATTCCTTTCGAATGCGCTCCCGCAGCGCAAATTCTTTCTTTTTCTGAAGGGCCTTTTCGATGCCCTTACGGATCGAGGCAACAGAATAAGGGTCAACGTACTCCGCCTGTTGGCCGAAGTAGTCTTTCGTCCCGCCATGAGGTGTGATAACGATCTTTGCTCCCGCCAACCCCGCTTCAAGCGCGGCGAGTCCCGGGGTTTCAAAGAGCGACGGAAGCACAAACACGTCACAGGCAGAAAAAGCGGATGCGAGGAGGTCCGAGCTGTGCGGAATACTTTCAAGAATCTTCAGGCGTGGGTTCTTTTTCGCGCGATCCATAATTTCTTTGGCCGCGTCCGATCGCTCCACCCTGCCGATGATCACTGCCTGTTTGTCGATACCCTCGAGCGCCTGCACAAGCCGAAGCACATTTTTCCGTTCCGGTCCAATATGGCCAACGTTGAGGACGAAATTCCTCACGTTGAAACGTTTACCGAACATCTGCGGGCGGGCGAAGTAAAACCTCTTTTCGACACCGTTTGGCACCACAGTCATTCTCTCTGACGCAACACCAAACGCTTCCGTATACAAGAGTGATTCCTCCGTCGTATTCGGCAAGACTGCTTTCGCCCATCGGCACATCTCCGCAATCACAGCGTAGTCCGACCAAAAACCCCTGACGAATTTGCGCACGAATTTGTCGGCTGCCAGCGCCATTTTCACGACGCCCATGGAACGACGCGTATAGAATATCGGCGTGACAACGAAGGGTATTCCCTGAAGCCGAAGCACTCTCGCCAGATGATACGTCCCAATGTTTGCGCCAAAAATGTGCACAAGGTCGACGTCGGTTTTCTTCAGCTCCTGCCATGAATCAAAAAGTGAAACATGAATGCCCAGGCGTTCGAGGCACCGTTTGGTCTGAAAAATCTGCGTGCGCGGGCCGCCACGAAGCATCATGACTGCCTGATACGAGGCGAAACAGACTTTCATGTGTTTGGTGATTGGCGAGTGGTTGTGGTGATTGGGGTTGAGTGGAAGATAGGAATTATCTTGCTAAGAAATCCACAATGCGTGTGAGGGGGATTCTGTAGTTGAATTTTCGACATCGGAGATAATCGGCAGGTAACCGTGCGTTTCTAGGTTTTGGCTCCCATGTTAAGGTATCCAGGGGGATATCTAAGCGCACGGGGGAAAAGACTTCCGTTCCGTCTCCCTTGCTGATTCTCAGGAACACATCTTCCATTCCGTCCGGCGCTTCCACTTTCATATGTGTTCCTTCAATCGACAAACGAAGCGTTATGGCAGCCCTTTTTTTCCACCATTGCAAGAGCTCATGGAATTTCATCGAAGGTAATCTATGACTGTCCACGTATGTAAAGATGTGTTCCAGAACGCCATGGTGTCCGTCCTTGGGATGATGATAGAAGATGAGCGGATCACGTGCAGCGAATTTCTGACGAAGAACAAACTCGAAGTATTGGATCATTCTTGCGTGGTTGTACCCCTGACGCTTCAGGCTTCCGACGCAGATAGGGTGCACGGGAATTTGCCATACGCCGGTGGTTCTATCGTCAAAATACGGTTGCGAAGGGAAATTATCGTAGTCGTACGAAAACTCGGACGAATACTCAAACCCCAATTCCTTGACGGCGCGGGCAAGTCCTTTGTTCCAGGTTCCGAAGGGAGCCGCGAACCCGCGGGCGGACAAGTTTTCAAGGCGAAATATTTCAAGTGCTTTTCCGATATTCTCCCTGTTCTGGTCGTAGTCTGCGAACACTCGGTGGGAATAACAATGGATGCCGAATTCCTGGTTCTCCATCCTCCTGAGAAGTGGAAACACCTCCTGTTGATTCTTCGTGTCGATAAACCACGTCATCGGGACGCGATGTTGATGAGCAAGGTCATAGAGATTTTCAATCTCCTCTGCTGTACCGCGGTCGGTGTCGACACGAAACGCACACAAGGATTCAGCGCTTTTCGGATAATACCACAAATGTGCATAGGGCAGGCTTCTGCGATGGTGGAGAATCTCCAGGGAACGAGAGATGATTTTTCGGACGTTCCCGCGTGAAACGCTCGAGACGCGCTCGAACGGTAGTCTCTTTGCGGGCGAGTAAAACGATTTTTGAGTTGAACGATGGTCGAGGAAGAGTTCGTCTACGGCAAACGGCAGGACGGCAGCATGGCCGCCCATGAATTCTCCGATGTAGGCGGTCGTTGCGCCATTTTCATTCCTAAAGACGTTGGCGTTCAGCGGCACACGGCATTTGCGGTTCAGGTCGATGAGTCCCGATTGTTCGAAATCAGCGTCGGTCTCGGTTACGAGATACCGGACAAAGAAGCGCGCATAGTTTGTGCCTGCAAGCTGGGCATACATCTGTGCAGAGCAGATAATCGAACCGCCGTTTTTCGTATAGGCGCGCAAACTCTCGGACTCGCGCTCATCGATTGAATTTCCGACAACGACCGCGCTGTATTCCTCGGGCGAAATTCCTTCGTTGACTTTCGAATGCGGCAATCCCTCTTGCTGGAGGAGAATGTGCCAGCCAGGCGAGTCGCCGAGTATGCCGATGTTGAGCCGCATCAGGGTTTTTTCAAAAGGGTAACAATCTCCCGGACTGTGACAGCACGCAGGGCGATGACTGTCAGGCCATAGACCACAGCTCCAATGGCGATCACCGCGAGAAAATGGATCGAGGAAGATGCTCCGACAAGCACCGCCATCACAATACTTGCGAAGAGTATCTTTCCAACCGAAGCAGGAGGCACGATCCTGGAGAATTTTCCAAGCCAGACATGAAGGACAACGAGCGTCACTCCTTCCGCCAACACAACACCGAATGCCGTTCCGATGTATCCGTACAACATGGTCAGATAAGTTACGATAATCGCATGGACCGTTGCGCTGATCAACATCACCTGGCCGAAGACTTTGTTTTGACCGATTGCGAGAAGTGAAGTTGCATACACGGAATTCATCACGGTAAGAAAGAAATACCAGACAAAGACGCGAAAAACATCCGCCGCAGCAGCATATTCGCTCCCAAAAACGAGCCCCACGATGTGTTGAGCAAGCATCGTTCCACCAACTGCAATGGGCAACCCTATCAGAATGAGTAGTCTTAGAGTTTCGCCCGTGCGCCGAGCCAGGTGTTCTGCCGAGACACCCTGCCAGCGTGTGAGAGCAGGAAGCAGCAGGGGCGCCACAACCCTGTCAACCATAAGAAGATAGAAGACAATTTTGCTCGCCGCGCTGTAAACGCCAACGTCTGTGTTGGACCAGAACATTGCAAGAACCAACGGCGGATAACTTATTGTGACCTGAGCGAAGATATATCCGAGCCCGACAGGAACGGATTGCTTCAGCAAGAACAGCCAGACATTAGGACGAAGACGGAGCTTGAGCTTCCCGCCGTCAACTCTGTATTTCTGGAGCAATACGGACGAAAACAGAAAATCTCCCATGACCGCCGCCAAGGGAACCCACAGAATATCATTCGGCGATCGCACAACAATGAGAAGTAAAACGACATACAACGCTGGAGAGCTCACACGCCCCGCCGCCATGATGCCCATGTCCTCTTTGCCCTGGAAATAGAACTCAATGAGCAATGCATATGCAAAAATGCTCCCGGAAAAGGCAATGATGATCCAGGCTGTTGTGGAATCGTGAACAAACGCGAAGACAATTATGGAAATGATAAGAACCGCAACGGTGGAAATCACGAGGCGAAGGCTTAGAATATCGCTCACAATCTCGTCCGAACTTCCACGGGCGATTTCTCTTGCTCCGATTGCAGTCAAACCCATTGCGCTGAACATGATCCCCGCAGAAAGGACAGCATAGCCAATATTGACCGCGCCAAAACCTTCAGGGCCGAGCACGCGCGCCAAATACGCAACAGAAACAAAGCCCAACAACCTGCGCACAATGTCGGCCGACAGCAGAGAAAAGAAGTTTCTTGCAGTTGATTTCACGCGGTGAGATCCGAAATAATCCGCAGAAGACTTCTTTCTCTTTTCATCCGGGGGAAAAGTTCGGCCATGCGTTTCCGTGCCCGCTTCCCTGATCGAGGCGACGTCCTTAAGGCGCGTTTCAAAGCATTTACGAGGGCATCGGCATTGCCGGGCACGACAAGGAATCCGTTTTTGTCAACGGCATGCCGGTTGCCGCCAACATCGGTGGCAACGGGAATGCATTCACAGAGCATTGCTTCACAGAGTGTATTCGGCAACCCCTCGCGGCGCGAAGGCTGGCAGTAGACTTTTGCTTTCTGATAATATGTGACCAATTCTGAACGAGGGATAGGTTCGATAATCCTGACATTGTGGGGAATTCCGAGATGGTGTACTGCCTGTGGCCGAACGCCGATCAACGTGAATTTTGTCCCGGGGAGCTTTTTTGCGGCTCCGATAATGGTATCAATGCCCTTGAGCCGAACTCTGCTTTTGTCGAGGACGACAGCAACGGACAAAACTTCCGGGTGCTTTGTGCCTTTTGCATTCCAGAACGAAGGGTCATAGCCCGTGGGGACGCATTCAATATTCCTTCCTTCTCTTCCGGCGCGCAAAACAGCCTCATGCCTGAGACTTTCGTCGACAACCAGCACGCGGTGTGCATTTCGAAGAGCGTAGCGAATGAGTGGCGCCTTCCAGGGACTCAGAAAAATTCCATAGTTTAGCTCCGGCTCTTTCGCGACATCCACACCACCGACAACTACGATAGTTCTTTTCCCGAACACCCCCCCCACAAAGACCGCAATCGATGCATAGACGGAAGCAAACCAACAAAACACGATGTCGTTGCGTGGCACCGATGCGATAATTTTGAAAATTTGTTTCACGCCGTGGCCGATCAGAGGCTGCACGCGAAAATGGTCCGACAGGAAATCCAGGTCGTCTTGAATGAAGGGGGTATGGAACGCAGAAATGAAAAGTATGTGCGGGGGCTTTTTCAGAGGAGAGTTTGCAGGATTATCGCTTGGCTATTTCTCCCATCACAAACGGTTTCTCTCTCTTCTTGCGAAGGACAGACACCATCCTGTCTGCATTCGAAGCCGATACAATAAAAATCAACCCGACGCCGAGGTTGAACGTTTTCCGCATATCTTCTTCCGGGACGTTTCCTGTTTTCTGAATCAGGCGAAACAGTGCTGGCCGTTCCCATGCATGCCAATCGATTTTGGGCTTGAGCGCCTTCGGCACAACCCTCAGCGTATTCCCTTCAATGCCGCCGCCGGTGATGTGTGCCATCGCTTTGACCTCAAATTTCGAAAGGAGGGGATACACCGTCTTGAAGTACGAACGATGGACGGCCAAAAGGTCGTCGCCGAGTGTTTTACCGCGTTTGTCGACATTCGTGTGTAGCGAATATTTTTCTAGAAGCACTTTCCGCGCAAGCGAATACCCGTTCGTGTGAAGGCCGTTTGACGGTATGCCGATGAGAACATCGCCCTTCCGCACTTTTCGTCCGTCGATGATCCTTCTCGCATCAACGACGCCGACAATGGTGCCGGCAATATCGTACTCTCCGCTAAGATACATCCCCGGCATTTCCGCCGTCTCGCCTCCAATGAGGGCGCAGCCGTTCTCTTTGCAACCTCTGACAAACCCTCGAATTACACGCTCTGCGACGTCGGCGGAGAGCTTTCCGGTGGCAAAATAATCCAAGAAAAACAGCGGCCGTGCTCCGCAGACCAAAATGTCGTTTACACAATGATTGACGAGATCCTGGCCGATCGTATCATGCCGGTTGAGCGCAAACGCAATCTTCAACTTCGTGCCAACACCGTCGACACTCGAAACAAGAATCGGTTTTTTAATGCCGTCGAAACTCGCGCGGTAGAGCGCTCCGAAGAGTCCAATATCGGCCAGCACATTCTTGTTGAACGTCGACCGCACAGGCCCTTTGATGCGCCTGACCAGGTCTTCACCCACGTCGATGTCGACACCAGATTTTTTGTACGTCTCCACGTTTCTTGCGTCTGTTTTTCTGTCAGACAACGTATTTTCAATTTCCCATGCCCACATCGTCCTTCCTCCCTTCAGGAGGAAGATAATTTTTTTTCTCTCGTTGAACAAGTTTTTATCTCGTATTGCGCCTCACTTTCGCCTTAAGTATATTGACAAGAAATTTTGCCGTGTACACCGTCAACCTTCGCGACTCCAACGAACCTTTTGTCGTCGGGAAAATCCTTTGCGTAGGGCGTAACTATGCAGAGCATGCAAAGGAAATGAAGGCCGACCTCCCCGACTTCCCCGTCATTTTTTTGAAGCCGCCGACTGCGATTTTGCCGGATGGCGGTTCCGTCGTCATGCCTGCAATTTCCAAAGACGTCCACCACGAGGTAGAGCTGACCGTGCTGATCGGTCAAGGCGGAAAAAATATTCCGCGTGAAACAGCCTATGCGCATGTTGCCGGATATGGTGTCGGTTTGGATATGACGTTGCGTGACATTCAGACCGATGCGAAAAAGAAGGGCTTGCCATGGACACTCGCAAAAGGATTTGATACTTCGGCGCCGGTTTCAGAGTTCATCCCAGCGACGGCAGTCGCCGACCCTCATGCGCTCGACATACGTCTCACCGTGAACGGCTCCCTTCGCCAGAATTCCAACACCCGTCATTTCATTTTTAGAATCGACGAGCTCATTTCGTTCATATCACGAACTATTTCTCTCGAACGCGGCGATGTGTTGTTTACGGGGACTCCCGAAGGTGTGGCGCAAGTTCTTTCGGGAGACAAGCTTGTGGGCCAGCTCCTGGCGCCCGATGGCGCACTCTTGACATCGCTGAAAGTTTCCGTCCTCTGACATGATGTTTCAGAAAATCAAAGCCTTCCTGTATAATTACAGCAGCCCGATTTTTGCCTGGCTGGCCATCGGAATCCTTATTGCAATCGGTTTATACTTTAATATCGATGAGCACGTTGTGGGGGCGGTGATTATTCTCGTAGGAGTGCTGGGACAGGCATTCGGGGCTCTCGTTGCCTGGATTGCCCTCGTTCCTATGATCGGGCCTATCCTCGCAAAGGTTCTCAGCATGCCATTCATCTGGATTATTAACGGAATTGGCTATCTGGCCTCGGCTTTTGCCATACAAAGGGGCTATACAAAAGATGTGCTGAACCATAGAATCATCACTATTACTCTCCTCATCGGAATCACCCTTGGGTACGTCCTAGGAAAGATCGTATGAGATGATGGGCCCTGGCGCGTGTTGGTGCTCATGGGCGATGTCGATTCTGTCGGAGTCAGACTTGATAGTTATTCTCCGAAACGTTAACTTCTCTTAACCTTTTCACCCCTGTAGTAATACTCAATTTTCATTCTTATTGATTTCAGAGCGCGGGCATGGGCAAGATTATTGCCATAGCCATCCCTAAAGGTGGCGTTGGGAAAACGACGACGGCTGTCAACCTCGCCGCAAGCTTCGCTGTGTACGAAAAGAGGACGCTGTTGATTGACGGCGACCCGTTCGGCGCGTGCAGCATGTCCCTCGGTTTCACCCAGGAACGCCAGACCAGCGGGCTCTACGAAGTGTTCAATTTCATGCATTCGATGAGCCAGGTTATTCAGCGGACGGAAATTCCGTTCCTGGATTTTGTGCCGTGCAATGTCCGTACGACTCAAATGGAGGAGCGCCTCCTTCGGCTGGCCGAGAACAGGACGATGATGAAGAACGTTCTACGTCAGGTCGTGCCGCACTACGATTACATCATCGTCGACACGCCTCCGTTCTTGCGCGGCATCACCACAAACGCCCTCACGTGCGCAGATTCCGTCCTGATCCCCGTAAAGTCCGGGCATTTTTCTCTTGAAGGAATAGAAAAGCTGTTCAAATATTTTGAATGGATCCACGAAGCCGCAAACCCGACTCTTCAGGTGGAAGGGATTCTCCAGACAATGTATGAGCCGCATTTGAAAGTGACGGAGATAACGGATCGCGAACTGCAGCTGAGATTCCGGAAACATCTTTTGAAAACGTTCATACCAAAGAATACACATCTGACGGAATCATCGTTTTACGGAAAGCCCTCTGTCCTTTTCAACGCCACTTCACGAGGCACTCTTGCCTACCTTGAGCTTGCCCGGGAGCTGATCGAGAAACATCTGGCGATGTCTCAACCGCAAATCCTCCCGCTCGTCCAGCAACAATCCGCTTAAACGGATTGATTTCATACGGGATTTTTCGTTTATTGGCTATACGCAGCACGCAAGGCTGCCCCTGTTTTTGTTGGAGAAATTCCGGAGAGAGATGATTCCACGGCGCACGTTTACCTTTGGGTTGCTTGCCAGCTTTCTTTTTCATCCATCCTTTCATCCATCCCCGCTCTCGTTCAGAATTGACCTTGCAGACTCTTCTCCTGGCGACAAGGTGGACGAGATCTACGCTGCGTTTGAGACACTCGACACGGACCTCGGCGACTACGGCTGGCCGACCGAAGCGAGCACTGTTTTGACGTCCGGGTTTGCGGAGTTCCGGACAACGCACTTCCATGCGGGCATCGATATTTCGACGTGGAACCGGACGGGATATAAAGTCTTAGCCTCACGCGACGGTTACGTCGACCGCATCAGTGTTTCGCCGTACGGCTACGGCAAGATGCTCATTCTCCGCCATCCGGATGGATACTCCACGCTCTATGCACATCTGCAGCGTTTCAGCGATGTGATTGATAAACATATCCGGGCAGCACAATACGCAAGCGGCCGGTATTCGGCGGAAGTCGAATTGCCTCCAAACGAAATTCAAGTCCGAAAAGGAGAAGTGGTCGCGTACACCGGGAATACGGGCATCGGGTCGCCACACCTGCACTTTGAAATTCGCGACGAACGACGGAACCCGATAAACCCGTTCCTGGTGCCACAATTCACAGATTTGATTGAAGATACGACTCCACCCATTTTTGAAGCAATCGCGTTTACTCCGCTGGACTATTCTTCTCTTGTGCAGGGAGACCACCGGCCATGGAATGCTCGCGTGAAAAAGTTAGCGCCGCGTGAGTATCGATTGGACGGCCCAGTACGTTTCGCGGGCTCAATCGGTGTGAGCGTCAAGGCCTTCGACCGTGCAAACCACTCGTACCATCGGAACAGCATCCGGACGTTCGAGTTTTATGTCGACTCGCTGTTGATTTTCAACGCAAGGCTTGACCGCTTTCCTGCGCGTGAAGCAAAACAGATCGGGCTCCATTATGACTGGGGCATGATCCAAAAACGAAAGGGACGATTTCAGAGACTCTACATCGAACCGGGGAACCGTTTGCCTGTCTACGAGCGTCTTCCCGAGGGTTCCGGAGTTATCGATGGATCGTTGTTGGCCGAGGGATTGCACTCGTTCCGCGTCGTCGCAGCCGATGACCGGGGACATACGTCTGAGCTGCGTGGAACATTTATTTTCGGACGCCCCCCTGCCTTCGACGTCAAGACATCAGGACAATCCGTTTCCCTCCATCCGGCAGAAGCTTCGGCGGTCCGGACGGTTCATGTGGCACGCCGTACCGGGAATGGCTGGCAATCGCATCGACAACCCTTGACCGAATTGACGCCGACTGAGCACGGTTATGTTCTTCCCGGCAAGTTTACACAGGGGAGTACTCTTCGGGTCGAGCTGGAAAATACGTTTGGCATACTCTCCGCTCCGCATTTTGTCGTTCCCGGAATCGCGGGAAATCGCAAAACGACTCTCCGGCTTGAGAAAGAATTTTTCCGTGACTATCTCTACCTCACTATCACTGCATCATCGTCTTTCATTCAAGAACCGCGCGTGTCAGTCCAGAGCGCGTCCGGACCATCGCAGATTCTGCCCACGGCAAAGGACCTCCGTAAATACGTCGCAGCCATTCCTTTCACCTGTGCTTATAACGATACGCTTCGAGTCGAAGTTCAGGCGTCGACGCTGGGAGGAATCTCGTTAGAAAACCTGGAAATCCCCGTCTATCTGGTGTCAACAGACGGCAGCAAAACAATTTTACCGAACGATGACGTCACGATTTTTTTCCCGCGTGACGCCGTGTATCAGCCTGCGTTTATCCGCGTTGAACCAACAAAGGAAGGATACATGCTTCATCCAAGGGAAATTGTCTTGAACAAGGGCGTCCACGTTCGGTACCTCCTTAAAGATCCAAAGCCCCGGCTTGGCCTTTTCGTTTCAGAAGAAAGAGGCTGGGAGCTTCTCGCCTATACAGAATCAGGTACGGACGAAGCACTCACTGGGCGTCTCTCTCGCCAGCTTGGAGAAGTCGCTCTCCTGTCCGACCATGCCCCACCAACAATCTCGAACTTCGTATCGAACCATCGACGGGGGCGTTTGTCTTTTTCGTTCTGGCTGAGCGATGCAGAGTCGGGTGTGGATTACAACCGTACGCGCATCACACTCGATGACGAGTTGATTATTGCGGAGTACGACCCGTACCGTCACCTGGTGAAGTTCGATGAATCTCGGGGACTTCCCAACAAAGTTCATCGCCTGGCCATCGAAGTGTATGACAAGATGGGGAACAACACAGCCAAGGCGTACAACGTCCGCCGTGGTACGCGCTGATCCGTTGATTTCCTGCTGGAATTTTCGTTAATTCAAAAGGGTAGCCGTCGTGCTACCTTTTTATTTGACATTGACTTACGACCAGCGCATGACCAGTCATTGTTCTCCCCGGATTATCAAATAGCCTCGAGATACTGAGACCAACGCCCATGGCCGATTTATCCAAAACGTATAGCCCCAAAGACGTCGAAGACAGGTGGTATCATTTCTGGGAATCGAGCGGCCTTTTTCACGCCACGGTCAATAGAAAGAAGAAGCCCTATACCGTGGTGATTCCGCCGCCGAATATCACCGGCATTCTCACGATGGGGCACGTGCTGAATAATACGATTCAGGACATTTTTGTTCGATGGAAACGCATGCAAGGCTATGAGGCCTGTTGGATTCCCGGCACGGACCATGCGGGCATCGCGACACAGAACGCAGTGGAAAAAGCCCTTGCCAAAGAAGGAACAAACCGGCATAACCTTGGGCGCGAGAAGTTCATTGAACGCGTTTGGCAATGGAGGGAAGAGTACGGGCGGACAATCATTAAACAACTGCGCAAGCTGGGCTCATCGTGCGACTGGGAACGAGAGCGATTTACAATGGACGACGGCCTTTCACGCGCCGTCAATGAAGTGTTCGTGCGTCTTTATAAGAAGGGGCTCATCTACCGCGGAAAATATATCGTCAACTGGTGCCCCTTTCATCAGACTGCTTTGAGCGATGACGAAGTAGATTCTTCCCCGATCAACGGCCATCTCTATTTTATCAAGTACCCTATTGAAGGTTCGAACGAGTTTGCCGTCGTTGCGACCACGAGGCCGGAGACAATCCTGGGCGACACGGCGGTTTGTGTCCATCCGAAAGACGAACGGTATAAACATCTCGTAGGGAAAACTGCGATTCTACCCATTGTTGGCCGCAAGCTGCCGATCATCGCGGACGATTACATCGATTATACTTTTGCCACTGGAATGATGAAAGTCACCCCTGCCCATGATGCGAACGATTTCCTGCTCGGCCAGAGGCATAACCTGCAACAAATCAACATCCTGGACGAAAAGGGCCGGATGAACGAATCGGTGCCGAAGCAGTATGAAGGCATGGATAGGTTTGAATGTCGGAAACAACTTGTGAAGGACCTCGAGGCGCAGGGAAGTCTTGCAAAAGTCGACGCTTACACATTCAACATCGGCCGATGCTACCGATGCGAGACTATCGTCGAGCCTTACCTTTCCGACCAGTGGTTTGTTCGGATGAAACCGCTTGCCGCTCCCGCGCTGAGAGTCGTCCATCAGGGAAAAGTGAAGTTCCATCCGGAACGATGGGAAAAAGTGTACGAACACTGGATGACAAACATCCGCGACTGGTGCATTTCGCGACAAATTTGGTGGGGGCATCGTATTCCCGTTTATTACTGTACGAAATGCGATTTCAACGACGCCTCGCTTGAGAAACCAAAAACACCATGCCCGAAATGCGGCTCGATGGAGTACCGTCAGGATGAGGATGTTCTTGATACCTGGTTTTCTGCCTGGCTCTGGCCGTTCTCCACATTAGGATGGCCGAAAGCCACCGAGGACCTCCGTTATTTCAACCCGACGGACACTCTGGTGACAGGACCCGATATTATTTTCTTCTGGGTCGCGCGCATGATCATGGCAAACATCGAATTCATGAAGGGAATGCCGGACCGAAACGGGAAGCCGCGCAAAAAAGAGGAAGACCTTGTACCGTTCCGGGATGTTTATTTTACAAGTATCATCCGGGATGCTCAAGGACGTAAAATGAGCAAGACACTCGGCAATTCTCCCGACCCGCTCGACGTGATTTCGGAGTATGGAGCTGATGCATTGCGATTCACTGTTGCCTACCTCTCTCCCCTGGGCCAGGACGTACTTTTCTCTGCTGAGAAATGTGAAATCGGCCGTAACTTTGCCAACAAAATCTGGAATGCGGGCAGGTTTTTACTGATGAACAGGTCAGAAATAGAGGGAAAGAATTCAAGCAAACCCGTTACGGTCCTTCCCTCGAAAAATCTCGACCTTGCAGACAAGTGGATACTCTCGCGCCTCAACCACGCGACACGAGACTACAACAAGGCGCTCGACGAATTTCATATCAACGAAGCCAGCAAAATTCTCTACGACTTCCTCTGGCACGATTTCTGCGATTGGTATGTAGAACTTGTCAAAACCCGTTTGTATAGCGACGAATCGAAGAAAATCAAACAGAGTGTCGTTCAACGAGCGATCTGGATTTTCGACCAGGCGCTGAGAATGCTCCATCCTTTTATGCCTTTTGTCACGGAGGAACTCTGGCAGCATTTGGGCGAACGAAAAGACAAATCATTGATGAGGGCGGAGTTTCCAAAAGTGACAAAGAAGTGGCTTCACGAGAAGACGGAACAAGAAATGGATTTTGTGCAGAAGGTTATCGAATCCGTCAGGAACATTCGTGGTGAGAACAACATTCCGCCTTCGAGGGAAATCAAAGTCCAGGTTCGTACGGCAAATAAGAAAAAAAGCTCGGTTTTCGAGTCTTACGACGCGTACCTCAGGAAGCTCGCCCGAGTGGAAAAAGTAGAATTTGTCTCGAGGAATTTTAAGCCGAGATTCTCATCCAGCGCTGTGGTCGATGG